>CALWJW010000089.1 GCA_944381095.1 uncultured Clostridia bacterium
TCTATTGTCGCTCCGCTCGTTTACTATCCCTCGGTAGAACCGAGGGTTTATTTCCACGTCTAAAGACACCAAAAAAAGTCGGAATTATCCCTTTAAAGATAATTCCGACCCTGTTACTCAAACCAATGCCGTTACTTGACCGATGTCAAATTTGGCATCATTCTCAAACCATATTACAAAAATATTATATCCCTTTTTTTAAGCTTTGTCAACTAAAATTATGTTTTTTTCTATGTTGATCAGACTGACAATAAAAACTTGATAAAAAATTGAAGAAGTAAACCATATATGATATGATTGAGACAAAGGAGAAAGCCAATTGATAACGGTGCAGGTATAGACAGCAAAAATCCGCAGTCAGATAACACCTCATGCGATAACGGCAAAAATTCATCTCAGCCGGACAGCGGCAATAATGAAGATAATGATACGAACAACAGTCAAATCGGTAATTTCAATTTAAGCGGAGTGCTTTATTATAACGGAAAACTATACACGCAAAAAGAGCAAGCTAGAGAAGAATGTGTTGTTGTAAGAGATAAAAAAATAAGTGCCGGAAATTATTTTGAAAGAACCTATAATTATGAATATCTGAAAAACCTTTATAAAGAGCACGGACTTGAATACAGCAGTGAATATTATATAGAATCTGAAATATATACCGTAAAAGATAATCCAGATTTGCTTTGAATAGTATTGAGCAACGGCGGTTTTGTTATACTTGAAGCAGAATAAAAACGTAGCATTTCTTTTCTTCCGAATGTGCGCAAAAGCGCTTACTTTTCAAAGCAAGATATTGCCGCATAAGTTTGATAATTATTAATCGTCCTTATGTTTACAGACTATATTTTTTATATTTACCGTCAAGCAAGAAACCGGACTCTCGCCAGTAAGTGAAAATACTGGCGGGAGTCCGGTTATTATATTCTGTTATATAATTATCTTACTATTATCTTTATTGCACAACCGTTGTTATAGAAACCGCCGGTAGATGTATACTGAGGTATAAACGTTCTCTCTCCAGACTCAGTATGCGCTGATATTTCTGTATAGTAATCATTATGCATATGACCGTTAAATACTCCTTTTATTACGTCTGCATTTGAAGAGATAATATTACAGACCGCTGCCGTTGCTTCGTCTGCACCGTATCCTCCCACCTGACCGTTATAAAAATTAACCCCTGAAGCATCGGAATCAACACGGATCGGAAGAACGGAATCATCTTCTGCATTATTCGTGCAGATAGGTTCATGCATAAACATCAAAACAACGTAACCATTTTCGCGTGCAGTTTCAATATCTGCGGACAGAAGAGCTATCTGGCTTTCGTAAAACTTTCCTTCTCCGTTATTAAGCTGTATAAGCATAACCTTATTACCTACAACCTTTGAGAAATAGTTAATATTGTGCTTCCAGACGTTATTTAAAATATCCCATCTTTCTTCGGTACTAAGAGTTTCAGGCATTACGCCGAGCATTTTCTGAAGATACTCATGGTTTCCAGCGGCAAGAACTGCATCAGGTATGATGTCCCATATTTCCTTATACATCATCTCTATATTTCCGTATGACAGATAATCGAGTATATCGCCTGTAATAACAACACCGTCCGCCGTGCGCGCAAAATCCACAGCTGCTCTTGTCTGCTTAGCCGAAGCTCCGTTTGCGGCAAGTGTGCGCATATCATACGTTGAAAGCACAGTTGGATTCTTCAAAAGCATATCATAGTCATTGAGTCTGTTGAAATGTAAATCCGAAAGCTGAACTATTTCGATGGGAGTTTCAAGTCCCGCATTTATTACTGCCTCTCTTATATATATTCCATCATCACTAAGCTTATACACATAGGATAACGTAGAATCCGGTGAACCAGCAACTGTTATTTTTTCACCTGAATAATAAGAATCGTGTATTTCCTCTGCCACTGCCACTATATTTTCAAGCGCTATGCGTTTTTCCTCTGACAGACCGTCTGTTCCAAGTTCAGCACGCGCTGTTGCGTAAATACTTGCAGAAGCATAATCCGTGTAAAGTATTTTTTCAATACCGTTTATATCGGTATAACGGATATACCCTCTTACTGTATACTGGCGCATAAGCTTTTCATCTGAAATTCCTGTCACGCAAAGCGTATATGCCTTTGCTCCGTCGGATATATCAAAAATGCGCTCCGCGGTTATTTTCTTCGAAAAATATGATTCTCCGCCGTAATTATAGCTTCTGTCTATTTCAAGATCCGCCCAGTCGTTTTCATTAAGTATTTCGGAGGGAATTACCGCCGCACCGAACTCAGTGGCACCCGGAAGCAGTGCATAAAATGCGTTGCTGAGCTCAACCGTAAAGCGCAATCCCACAGAAATTTCAGTTCTTATCTCTTTGCCGGTGATTTTAAAATCCGTAACTTCCTGAGCGTTGTAATCGATAAATTCCGCTGTAAGCACCGTTCCAGCAGGATAGCTGTAATTATTTGCTGCCGGCTGACCAGACTGTTCACGCCAGCCTATAAAAAGCTTGCCCTGCTGCGGTTCGGGAACAGCAGCTGAAAGATCAAGTACCGTTTCCTCGTTTACCGTAAGAGTATTGCCAGAAATCTCATATGGTCCCTTTTCCGGTTCGGTAATTTCAAAAACAATGCTGTTGATAACCTTCCAGCCGGTGTATTCGAAAGCTATAAGCTGGTAAGTGCCCGGTGTCCATTTATTCGGATAAAATTTGTATTTATCCTTTCCCCATACTGTTCCGTATGTATCGGCAACGAAACCGCTGTTATAAGCTTTCGCCGGATAAGGATAAATGCGGATAAATTCTTTTCCCTCAACGCTCCATCCGTTTGTCATAACACTTATTACATCATCTGTTGTATACTCTGTTTTATCTATACTAACCTTTTTGTTGATATAAAGAGTGAAGGTTATATCCGCGATGTATTTACTACCGTAATCCCCGCTGTCGAAAGCAACCAGTCTGTATTCACCCGGCTGCCAACCTGCAGTATCAACCTCATAGCTTTCAAGTCCCGGCTCTGAAGCCGAAGAATATACAGCCTGAGTATCAACTGTTATATCTGTGACCGACGCATCGTATACGGCGAAAAAATCGCCGTCTTCCGATGACCAGTTTTCTGTTGTTACGAAAATAACATCTGTCTCGTAATACTCGCTTTTATCAATCTTTGCAGACTTAACATGATCAGATACGGTTATCGGAAGCTGTGCCAAAAAATTCCAACCGCTCGTCCATATTGCCGCAACATAATACCCTGTTTCGTTCATAGTTACAGTTTGCGAGTTCATTCCGGAATTAAGCGCCTTATAACCTTTGATAGGACTGTAGGACGCAATGGAACCGTCTTCCCTGCCGGGAAGGACGCCGAATTCCATTCCGGACTCAACATTTGAAAACATAAACTTTACATCGCTTCCGGTTGCCACATTTGTGCTGTCTAATGTCAGCGTCGGGCATTCTTTTACTACTATCGGAATCTGTTCAACAAAATTCCATCCGCTTTTCCATATTGCCGCAACATAATATCCTGCCGTCGTAATTGAAACGGTCTGGGAAGTAGTAGAAGATGTGAGTGCTTTATATCCCAATAAGGGACTATACGCTGCGATGGCACCGTTTTCCTTACCTGGAAGTACAGCAAAAGTCAATCCGTCTTCAAGACCTGAAAATTCAAATCTTATAGATTGACCGGCAAATATGGTTGTCGCGCTAGGTGAAATTGACGGGGCTGCAGCTGAAAGAACCGATGTGGAATAACACAGACCTATCATCAATGAAATTACAGTTATTACAGCCTGAAATTTTTTTAACATTATTTACACCTCTTCCTTCATTTGACACCGGAAATTTAAAAATTCCAGTTGTCTTCTACTTCGTTATCACGGTTGATATATTTGAGGTCATATTTCAGAACTATTGATTTAAGGGCTTCCTCCCCGCTTAAAAGACATTTTCTCATAACTGCCATATCTGCGGTTGTTATGCCTTCTTCACCGTCAAGCTCCGCCGAGCGGCTGTCAAGCTCGCTTCCGTCCGCAAAATGCTTTTTATACCTTATAAGATCACGCAAATCAGAAACTTTATCGCCGTTTGCATCTCCGGATACATAAAACTCTCCCTCTGTATCGCACAGCACAGGTTCGCACTTGAGTGAAGAATAGGTTATTTTTGCTCCGTTAAGCTCATTGCAAGCTCCGAAGCAATATATAATATTAAGCCCTTTAACCAGCTCAAGAGAAAACTCTTGTGCATTATTTACAGTAATAACAATGCTGCCGGACTTAACTGCTGCATAATCCGCACCGCTGAATAAAAGGCTGAAATCATAGCTTTTAGCCTCTGGAGCGTATATTGCAAATGCAATATATGGTATTTTCCCGTCATCCGGATACGAAGTAATATCATCCAATGACGGGGCATTTGATTCAGACGATTCAACAGCGTTTCCGTCTTTTACACTAAATAAATTCAAATATACTCCTTTTCCGTCCGCTCTGAGCGTGACCGACGGCGACTGCGCATAACCGGTCAGCATAGTTGCTGACAGTAAAGCAAAGATCAAAAGTATTGCTGCCAACGCTTTTTTCATAACAACATCTCCAAATTTAAAATTCATATATAGCTTCAGCCTACAAGCTGTTTTGCCACCTTCGCAAGAAATGCGACAGAATCGCAAACGATATCCTCACCGAATTTATTAGGGTTTACCTCGAAATTATATTCAGTAGACATTATAATAAATCAGAAATCAATATACTGTTATTTTCATCAAATGCCCGTTGCCGTCCTTTACTGAACCTACTGTATACTGCGGTATAACCGTAGGCGCCCCGGATTCATCAGAACCGATTATTTCTGTGTAAAAATCGGTATGCGAATGTCCGTTGAACACGCCTTTGATGACGTCGGCATTGTTTACTATCAGATTATAGACAGTCTTAGTCGCCCCGTCCGGCATATTTACCGCTCCAACAAGGGTATTGTATTTATTTGTATAATAATCCGTTCCTGTCACATCTCCGGTAAGTGAACTGACCGATTCCTCCTCCGGATTTTGTGTACAAAGAGGTATATGTACAAACAGCAGCACCGTATATCCGTTCTCTCTAGCAATTCGAATATCCCTTTCAAGCGGTTCAACCTGACATTCGTAAAATTCGCCGTTGCCGTTATTCAACTGTATCAGCATAACCTTTTCCTTTAGTACAGATGACGAGTAAAAAATATTGTGCTTCCAGAATGACTGAAGCTTTTCAAAACATTCTTCTTCTGTCATAAGTCCGTCAGGATCAATGATATCGTGATTACCGAGCAGTACATCTGCAAACGGATACCTGTCCCAAATCTCTCTCTGGAGCACCGTAAGATTTTCATCTGTAAGATAATCCACAGCGTCTCCGCTTAAAACAATTCTGTCAGACCCTGCCGCAAGTTCAAGCAAAGCGCGCAGATTTTTCACCGAAGTATCGGCTTTAAGCGTGTTGATATGTGCGTCTGTGATCTGTACTATTTTGACGGGATCTCCGCCTTTTCCGGACTCAAAGAACGCCTCCCTTACAGTTATCCCGCTTTTATTAAGGCGATATATATAGGTGTTCGCATTATCAGGCGACCCTGCAACCGTCATTTTTTCTCCCTCAAATTCAAGTGAATTATATTCATTGAATTCTTCGATAATACTTTTGAGTACAGCTATGCTTTCACCGTCAAGGGATTCAATATTTTGCTCTAAAGCCGTTCTTGCGGCGATGTAAGGATTTGCCGAGACAGTTTCTGTATAGGCGACCGAAGCGTTTCCGTTTAAATTGGTAAACCGCATATATCCCCTTGCGGAATACTGTCTGAAATAATACTCTGCACCTTTGAGACCGGTAATGCACAGAGTATAGCTTCCTCCGGTCTCAGTTTCCTCCGAAAATCTGTACGCGGGTATTACAGATATATTATATTCCTCGCCGTTATAGGTGTACGAAGAATCCATAAATAATTCGGAATACCCGTTTTCATTTAGCAAAAAAGAAGGCAGAACTATCGTACCGAAATCAGTCTGTGCGGGGGCTTCTCCGAGTGCGTTTGCCAATGCCGATTTCAAGGCTGAGGAATAGCAGACTGTGAATCGGAGTGCCGGTTCTCCCCTTGTTCGAATTTCTGTACTGCCTATATAAAAGTCACCACTGCAGCCGATATCAAAATCGACATATACCGCTGTCAAAACCGTTCCTGCTTCCAAAATAACGCCGTTTGGCGGAGAACTTCCGTTCTGATATTTCCAGCCTATAAACAGACTTCCGTTTTTTTCGGAGTGAGGCTCTCTTGAAAGAGTCAGCTCACAAGTTTTGTATACGGTTATGCTCTCTCCCGAATTTATATAGCTACAGACCGTAAATTCAGTTTCCGAAATTACCGAATCGTCTGAACCGTCACACAGGTACGCCGAATATACACCGGTCTCCAAAATATCGTTTACAGCCGTTTCTCCAGCACTGCAGAATTTTTTGACCGTGTAACCGTTATATATATCTTCAGTACCGTAACTGCAGATAAGAAGATAATCAGTACTTTCCGTATTGAAGCAGTTAAATTCCGCCGGCTTGCCGTAACCGATTTCATTCCTTATAATTGAAAAAGATTTTTTTGGTTTCGCCTCTGCAACAGAAAAATAAATATCTTTTATGACATTCCAGCTTCCGGAATTATCAAAAAGCGTAGCTACATAATCACCAGCAGGGAGCTGGGCCGAATCAAATGTAAAGCCGCTCTGCTTCGGCTTAAGATATGTAAGACCGTATCTGGTATTGTAATTTTTCCTCGGCACCGGAAAAATTGCAGCATAATCGTTCGAAACGGTATTTTCAAATGAAAAACTGATGGTTTCACCATTCTCGTATTCGCTTTTGTCCAATGTGAAATTTTTAGGATTCTGAGGATCGTCAATTTCAATATAAACCTTTTTTATTTCCGTCCATCCGTCTGCGAAAAGAACCACGGCGTAACGACCGCCTTTATACAGATTTGACGTATCATAGGTTAACGTTTTTTTGTTACGGCAAAGTATTGATTCCACACGATCGCCGCCGTTGACGCCTTCTTTGTCCATTGTATAGTTTGTGTAACCCTCTCTGAGCAGTGTTATATTATGTATCGAAGATGTATTTGTAAGTGAAATTGTAACGGTTTCACCTTTCTGATAGCGCGTCTTATCAAGCAAAAATGTCGGCAATGCGGGATCTGATTTTACCGAAAAAGCAATTTCCTTCTGCTTGCTCCACCCTTCTCCGAACAAAACGGCCGCATAGTCTCCCGGCGCAAGTTTTGACGTTGAATAACTTATCTCATTTGAAGAACAATAAAGTGTCGCTCTTCTGTCGCCGCCCTTTTCACCGGTCGGGTCATTGGCATAATTTTTGTACCCCGCCACTAAAATCGCTATATAATACGATGAATCAACATTTTCACAATTAAACAGGACCGTTTCACCCTGAATGAATTCTGTACCGCTCATGGAAAATGTAGGCGAAAGAGCGGTGGATTTAATCGGCTGGCATACAGAAACCAAAGAAAACGTTAATACAACAGACAAAATTTTCAGAACAAATCTGAAATATCTCATAACTCCTCCCAATCCTTTTTAAGTAAATCTTAAAGTGAAATCACAAATTATTAAGCGGCATTTTTCTTCTTCTTTCTGATGACTGCGAACGCCGCAAGCCCGCCGGCAATAACAACCGCAGCAATAACTGAAATCAGTACAATAGCGGTAAGATTGCCGTTATTTACAGATTTGTTTTTCTTAACCTTTTTGATTATTGTTGTGGTTGTTGTAACAGTTTCATCTGCATCGTCTTGCTTTTCGGTTTTTATCTCGACCGGAACTTCTACATACTCCGTTACTGTTTCGTCCTCAAATCTTGTTATATCCGGAGAGAATTTATTATCATATGCAAATTCTTCACCTGTCCAGCCGCCTTTATTCATATCAACTGAATACTCTTTTATATAGGAAAGAGTTCTGTCAAGTCCAAGTTTGATTGTACTGCCGCTCTTGAAATCAACTGATACCACAGCACTTACATTTCCGTCGTTTCCGTTTTCCGGAGGTATAAGGCTGAAATCGCTGATCTCAACGTTTCCAGAAATCAGGTCGCTTACAATAAAGGATTCCAAATAAGCAGATACTTCCTCAGGTGTTATATCGCTGTCAACCGGCAGACTCTCAAGAGCCGCCATCAGGTTGACCTGACATTCGGTTTCGGACATATTGATAATTTCGTAACTGTATTTATCCTTATCTGATGCATAGCCGCTTTTAATGAGTTCTTCGGTAGTTGATCCGTCTATATAATTTACCTTCACGGGTATCCAGCTTAAATCGGTATTCCAGAAATTTGCAGTATCACCGTAAGCCACATCTTCGCTCATAACGGTTATTGTTCTCGGGACATATACTCCCTTGCTCAAACAAATTTTTTCCTGAAGGAAAGGTTCAAGTTCTTTTGAAATTTCGACCGGAATTGCATTTCCCTGGGTTCTTACCCCTTCTTCAAGATATGAAAGAGTCCTGAGCGGCCAAGCAAACGCCTCCGAAGCAATGAACTCAACATCCGCCGGAACGACTATATCGCGTATTGCCGAAAGGTGAAACGCCCCCTGTGAAATAGTTTTAAGTGAAGCGGGAAGCCGCAGGTCAGTTAAAACCAGCGTTTCGAAAAATGCTTCTTCATTAAGATTTTCTAGCTTTTCCGAGAGTCTGAGATTTTTGAGACGGTAGCATTTCCAGAAGGAATGCT
>CALWJW010000090.1 GCA_944381095.1 uncultured Clostridia bacterium
AGTCTACCGGAAATCATCCGTAAAAGGCAGTCCGATAATGACATCCGGCGCCGGTAAATTCAATTCTGTAAATGCACTGTGCGCTTATGCCGTATGTCGTACGGAAGGATTAAGTGAAAGACAGATATTCTGTGGTATACTGGAAGGAAAACCGAAGGGAAGGTGTGAAAGGTTCGAAACGTTTGACGGTAAAATAACGGTAGTTGTCGACTACGCACATAATGCTATGAGCTTTGAGGGCATATTGGAATCAGTCGGAAAAACGGATAAAAATACACCGGTAACTGTGATATTCGGATGTCCCGGGGATAAGGCTTTCTGCCGAAGGGAAGAGCTTGCAAAGATATGCAGCGAAAGATCCGATGCAGTGGTGATCTGCGATGACGACGGAGGAAAAGAGGGGTATGAGAATATAAGCCGCGAGATGAGCGGATATTTTCTGAAATACACCCGAAGTAAAAAAGCAAGACTGAGTGCCCTCAGGATCAGTTTTACGAAAGACAGAAAGCTCGCTTTAAGATATGCTATGGAAAACGCCGCAGAAAAAAGAGGAAAAAGTATGATACTGATGCTCGGCAAGGGAGCGGAGGAAAAAATGAAAACAGGAGATGAGGATGTTACGTGTGAAAGCGACCTTATGCTGGCGGAAAACGAAATCAAAAGGTATGATACGGCAAAAAACGCAGGCGATATTTTCAGAAGGATAAAGCGCAGAAGCAAAGACAAGATTCTGGTGAAACTCGGCAGAAGCGAAGCGATATCAAGAGAGTTTGCTTTGTCGCTGCCTTATCTCAGAAAATACGGAATAGGTGTATGTGGAATTTGCGACGTAAAGGATTCTGAAACAGTAAGACAGAGTTGTTTTAAGGAAGGCATAGCCTGTGTGCTTTACAGAAGCGAAGACCAATGCAGTGAAATAAAGGCAAAAATTTCAGCGGATATGAGGATGGGGATTTTGCCACTTGTAACTTATGCCGGTGACGGAGACGGTGCAGTCAGGAAAATGAATATGCTCTGTAAATTCGATGACGCAGTATATCTTGAAGAAAATAAGGGAATACTTGAGACGGGAATCGGCAGGCTGAGAAAGCTGACCGTACGCAGGGCCGAAATAATAGCCAGAATGACCGGTTCAAGTCCGGTAAGCGAAGCGCTTGAAGTACTTAAACACGGAATAAACGAGGTCGCTTTGATTGACGGAACGAGCAGCAAGGCGCTCGCGTGTTATGCGTTGGGGACAGGGTATAAAGGCACTGTGATAACTGAAAGAAAAAAAGTTAGCCGTATTCCGGAAAGGAAGAACAGATGTGCGGATTTGTCGGATTCTGTGACGGAAGAGAAAGAGACGGACAGGTAAAAAAAGAAATAGCAAGGATAATGACGGATAAGATAAGTCACCGTGGACCTGACGAACAGGGATTTTACGGAGATGAATTTGTGACTCTCGGTTTTTGCCGTCTGAAAATAATTGATCTGCGCGGAGGCGGTCAGCCGATGCGCAGCGCCGACGGCAGATATATCATTTGTTTTAACGGAGAGATTTACAATTACAGAGAGCAGAGAGAGGAACTCGAAAAGAAACACGGCATCAGATTCAGGAGCGAATCGGATACCGAGGTGCTGCTTTATATGTGCATAGTGTACGGGGAGAAGGCTCTCGAAAAACTTGAAGGTATGTTTTCGTTTGTTTTTTACGACCGTCAGGAAAGAAAATTGCTTATAGCCCGTGATCCCTTCGGCATAAAACCGCTTTATTATTGCAGTTTCGGCGGATGTTTTATGTTTGCATCCGAAATAAAGGCGCTTACCGTACATCCGGAATTTCAAAAGAAATTCAATGAAAAGATTTTACCGCTGTACCTTCAATTTCAGTATGTTCCCACCGAGGAGACAGCGTTTTGCGGGGTACGCAGACTGCTTCCGGGGCACCTTATCAGGTACTGTGACGGAAGCTACAAGGTGGAAAAATATTTTGAAAGTTCACTATACAACGGAGGAAAATACAGACCGTCCGGTTTTTTTCCGCGTTTCGGTGACACTGAAAAAGGTTTTTCAAAGACCGAACGAAATCTTATTAAGATGTCTGAAACCGTTTTCAAGGCTGTGAAGACTTCGGTGAAAAAGCATATGGTTTCCGATGTTGAAGTTGCGGCGTTCCTGTCAGGAGGAGTGGATTCAGGACTTATAAATGCGTTTGCCGGAACAGAAAAGGTTTTCACTGTCGGATTTACCGGTGAAGGATTTGACGAGCGTATTTACGCCATGAAAAACGCAGAGAAAACGGGAGGCAGACTCACGTCGGTAGAAATAAACGCCGACGATTTTTTCGGGGCGGTAGAGAATGTTCAGTATTACAGCGACGAACCTTGCGGAAACCTGAGCGCTGTGCCATTGTATCTGATGTCGGCGAAAGCTTCGGAAAAGGTAAAAGTGGTGCTGAGCGGAGAGGGAGCGGATGAGCTTTTCGGAGGATATGAATGGTATGAAGACTCTTTTGCCGGCAAAGTTTACAGACTGTTGCCGGAAGGTATGCGCAAAAGGTCAGCAAAAAGCGCGCCGCAGGGCAGGACGGGTGATTTTATAAGAAGAAACAGCGGGAGCGCAGTGAGGGATTTCATAGGACAGGCAAAAATCATGACTTTTGAGCAAGCAGAGCTTCTTCTTAACCACAGATATGACAAGGTTGACTCCGATGCTTATAGCATTACCGGAGGTATCTACACCAAAGTATCCGGAGCAAGTCTTCTCAGAAAAAAGATGTATCTTGATTTCAGACTCTGGATGCCGTACGATATACTGAATAAAGCCGATAAGATGACAATGGCAAATTCTCTTGAACTGAGAGTACCTTATCTTGATCTCAACGTACTGAGAACTGCTGAAAAATGCCACGAAAAGCTCCTTGTAAAAGGGAAAACCACGAAATATGTGTTGCGTACGGCAGCTGAAAAAGTTCTGGGCAGAGAGAGCGCGTACAGAAAGAAAAAAGGATTCCCGGTGCCGTTCAGAAACTGGATAAGGGAGAAAAAGTACGCCGGGTATATCGAGGAAGCGTTAAAATGCGAAGCATGCGAAAGATATTTTGACAAAGAACTTCTTCACTCAATGCTTGACCGGCACGTAAAAGGCATTGAAAACAACGCCAGGGTTTTATACACAGTTTACGCTTTTCTTGTCTGGTACAAAAGGTATTTTGAAATCGAACCCATAAAGACTGCCGTATACAGCGATGACGATTCAAGTTGCGATGAATCGGTATCCGGAAAAGAAATAACGGCAGATCAGATATGAAAAGGTAACGGAGGATGATAAAATGAAAAAGTTTTTGCCAATAATACTCGGCTCAGATGAAAACGCATATGGCTGCGCAAGAATGTTTTACGAGATAAACGGGGAAAAATCGCTGCTGATGTGTTCGAGGGCACTTCTGTCCTGCGATAACAGCGGTATACTTACAAGAAGAGTTATAAAAGATTTTGATACCGACCCGGTTTTCGGGAGCGTAATGAAATCGGTACTGAGTTCGCTACGCAATGAAGCTGAAAATCTTATACTTATTTCTTGCAGTGATTACTATGCAGAACTGGTAGTAAATAATGCGGAAATGATAAGAAAGTATGTGGCAAGTCCGATACTGAGCGAAGAAGTATACAGAAAAATTTGCGGAAAGATCAGATTTGCGAAGTTATGCAGGGAAACCGGTTTGCCTCATCCGAAGACAAGGGCGGCGCTGCCGTCGGCGCTTGTGAGCGGATCATACCCGGAAAAATTCCCGGTAGTCATAAAACCTATGAACAGCAACTCGACCGAATATCTGAAATGTGAAATTCCCGGAAAGAAGAAAGTATATATCTGCGAAAACGCCGACCGGTACAAAAAAACTCTTGAAAATCTGCTTGTAGGAGGATATAACCGACCGGTCGTCGTACAGGAGTATATCGGAGGCGGCGAAAAGAATTCGAGGGTTGTAAATGCTTACTGTGACGGTGAGGGAAGAGTGAGACTGATAGGAGCGGCAAGACCGCTTCTTGAATATAAAACGGATAATGAGCTTGGAAACTATGCGGCGGTCGAGATAATACGGGACAGAAACTTATGTGACATGGCGGCTGATTTTCTTGAAAAAACAGGTTATGTCGGTTACGCCAATTTTGACATAAGGTATGACGAAAAAACAGGTCAGAATATGTTTCTCGAACTTAATCCGAGACAGGGAAGATCGTCGTACTATATTCATACCGCCGGTGAAAATTTTATGAAAGCGGTATATGACGACGCAGTTCTGAAAAAGCCTTATGAAGGCCGCCGATATGCAGAAAAACCGGGTGTGTGGATAAACGAACCGAAGATACTCCTTGAAAAAAAGCTGACCGATACGGAGGATGAATACACAGTCAGGTACGGTAAAACAGACACGGCATTCAGGCTGAAAGGAGATTTCAGTTTACCGAGGGCTGTGACTTTACTCAAACGCTATGCAATATCGATAAGCGGAAAACAGTGAGCGTTTGTCGCAATGTCGTTTTTTGTGATTACAAAAAAGTGAAAATGCAGGGCAAAAACAGACAGTCAATATCTCCCGGAGAAAAATCTCAGGGCGGTAAAAACAGACAGCCGGCAAATATTCCGGAAGAAATCTCAGAGCGGTAAAAACAGACAGCCGGCACATATTCCGGAAAAAATCTCAGGGCGGTAAAAACAGACAGCCGGCAAATATTCCGGAAGAAATCTCAGAGCGGTAAAAACAGACATAAAAAAACAAGGAACGAAAGTCCCTTGTTTTTTGTATATTGCTCGTCTGTCGTTACAGAACAAATATTTCAGAGGCGGTAAAAATGCGGAAATCCCGGCTGTTATTCAGAGACAACAGGCTCTTCTCCGATCACCTTTCCGTTTTCGTCAAATGTGTAGCGAACCCCGTCTATTTCCAAAGGATCACCTACGTAAAGGTAACCGTTTTCGTCGCAGTAATATTTTGAGCCGTCCTCATCGGTATAGAACGCCTTGACTACCATATAACCTGTTTCCCTGTCAAAGCAATACTTATGATCCTGATAGGTCTGCTTTCCTACGAGAAGAGTGCCGTTATCAAACAGTCTGTAAAGAGTCTGATCGTTTTCGCCTTTTTCGCTTACCAGACCGTTGGCAAATCCGTTATCGTCGTCAAGACCGTCCGGAATAAGTGTTCCGTCAGGGTCGTAAATACCTGTCGTTCCGAAGTTGTAGTACTTACCGTTATTGCTTCCGAAAATGTCAGCATTGTTCAGCTTCACTATTCCGAGAGCCATGTAACCGTCGTTTTCGGGATCAAAATAGTATTTTTCGTTTCCTGCAATATCGGATTGTCTGTCGAGCTCGATAAGACCGGTCTGTACTACGCCTTCTTTGATATAGAGATAACCCTTGCCGTCGTTGAAGACACCGGTGTAAACCCCTTTATAGAGTCCTTTTTCTCCGAAGCTGAGGTAGATCTTGTCAACTCCCGAAGTCTCATCGTTTCCTCTCGGATACATGAGAACGGCGGTGTTGATGTAAGCATATCCTGTTTCGGGATCGAAGTAGTAAGTTTCGGTCGTTCCGTCGCCGTCAATGTCGAGATCAACCCAACCGGTCAGGTATACATCGTCTTCATAGTAGCGGGTACCGTTTTTGTCTGTTACAAAACCGTTTTTGGTAACGTCATCGGTAATTGTCTTGTGTTCAAGGAGATAGTCCATCACGATATCGGTGTAAACTTCGATTTTCAGCGGGTTTTCACCGTATGTTCTCAGGAATTTTTTGTATGAACCCTTAAACGAATTGTTATTTATCTGCTCGCCGTAAATTCTCTGGAATTCCTTGTCAAGGGTTTCGTCGTCGTAGGCAATACCCTCGACCGATTCAGCCATTGCCAAAACCATCAGATCCTGTTTTACCTGCTGCTGAGCCTGGGTGGCACATCCCTGGTAGAAAGCTTGCAGTGAAGAGTAACCGCTGTAAGAAACCACATAGCTTTCAAAAGATGTTCCGAACATTGCGGCGTAGGATTTGTAAGTGTCAATAGTGGAGTAATAATATTCCTTTAACTCCGCTTCCGGATATTTTTTGACCTTGCAGAGCTCGAAAAAGTCCTGCCATACAAGGTTCTTTATTGCGGTTTCGGTTGTCTGTTTTTCGAAATCGGCAACGGTCGAATATTTGCTGTCGGAATATTTCTTGACATTTTCGTCATTGTACTCCGGATATTCGGTTCTTTCCAGCTTGTCGATAGTGACCTCGAATGTTACATCCTTTCCGGCGAGATCGGTGCTTTTGTAATCGTCCGGGAAGGTGAGTTCAAGCACGGCTTCGTCGCCTACGCTGTAACCCATAAGTCCGTCTTCAAAGCCGTCAATATATGAGCCGGAACCAATGGTAAGGGTTTGGTCGTTTGCCGTTCCGCCTTCAAACGCTTCTCCGTCGATCGTTCCGACGTAATCGATGGTGAGCGTGTCGCCGTACTCAACGACTACCCCTTCCGTCGCCTTATCATACGTTACTTCTTCAAGATCGTCGTCATCGTCGAAAAGTCCGCGGTATGCGTCTATAATTGAATGGTCAATGTCAGACTGCAAAATCTTGATTTGGGAGGCGTCACCGAGCAGGATGTAATCGGCGTACGAGGAATACTCGTAACTGTTAGCCGATGAGCAGGAGGCAAAAACCGAGAGAGCCATGCACATCAGCAGTATGACAGCCGTAATTCTTTTTTTCATCACTGAAAGTTCCTTTCTGATATTGTTGTTATAAACATCAACAGCGATTATACCACAAAAAAAAGACAAAATCAACACCGGCGGCAAATATTTTCAACTTGATAATATTTGTTTTACATTTGGTCACCGTGTATTCAGAGCAGAAGCGTGCAGTTATTTCCCGGAACGCAGACCGTTCAGAAGAGAGGTCAGAATGCAGCACAGCTCGTCCTTTGTCTGTGCGTAATTTATTCTGTTCCGCGCCTCTGCCGCGCCGTTCATGCCTTTGATATAATGCCCGAGCTGTCTGCGTATTTCCTTGACACCGGTATATTCGCCTTTGTCCGCGCATATCATTCCGACGTGTTCGCAAGCCAGGGATATGATTTCGTCCGGTTCGGGCTTAATTACCTGCCTTCCTGAGAGAGCGTCTGAGATCTCCCTGAAAATGAACGGATTTCCGAGAGCTCCCTGACCGACAGCGAGACCGTCGCAGTCGGTCTTTTCAAGCATAACGAGAGCGTCTTCGGCAGAGTAAATGCCGCCGTTGGCGATTACCGGAACGGTCACGGATTTTTTCACTTTTTTTATCGTTTCAAAGTCGACAGGGGGACGGTAAAGCTGACTGCGGGTTCTTCCGTGAATGCAGATTGCGCCGGCGCCGTTTGCCTGACAGATTTCTGCAAGGTTCGGAGCATTAACTGAGCTTTCGTCCCAACCGGTACGCATTTTGACGGTTGTGGGTGCGTTGATCGCACCCGACACGGCAGCGACGATTTTTCCGGCAAGGGTCAGATTTTTCATAAGAGCGCTGCCGTCGCCGTTTCCGGTGATTTTCGGCATGGGGCACCCCATATTGATGTCCACGATTCCGATTTGCGGGTTAAGCCGAAGCAAAGAAACGGCGGCAACCGTCATTACATCAGGTTCAGAGCCGAAAATCTGTACGGCAAACGGCTTTTCGGACGGAGAGGAAGCGGCGAGCTGTCCGGTTTTTCTGTCGCCGTAGAAAACGCCCTTGGCGGAAATCATTTCGCTGACTGTCAGGGAAGCGCCGAAGCGCTTGCAGAGGCATCTGAAAGAAACGTCTGTAAAGCCTGCCATTGGAGCGAGGATGAGCATACCGTCAAGGGAGAGGTTTCCGATACTGAGATTACGCATGATTATACCTTTCAGTCGAGCTGCTGACCGTTAATGATAAGTCGGAAAACGAGTCCGAGCTTTTTTGCGGCGTTTCTGCACATTTTCATACGTCCGAGAAAGATTTCAAAATAATCCATAACCGAGCTTATAGAGGTATTGATGGTGAGTCTGAGTGTTATCTCGGTGTTTTCCGGGTTTATAGTGAGCTCGGAGTTTTCCACCGAGTAATTGACTCTGTCGTGAATATCGAAGGTGGACATATCGGTGTTTCTTACCCGGCTGCGCCGCACATCAGACTTATCGGCGAGGATAAGAGCGGCGGAAATGGGGTTGACGGCAACCCCGGTGCCTTCGTCGTGGTTTCCGATAGCCGAGACCACCTGTGCGAGCTCGTCGGCGGGCATGCCGAGGTGATCGAGGATTCTGAAAGCCATGACGGCACCGCTTTGCGAGTGATCGCAGCGGTTGACCAGGTTGCCGATGTCGTGAAGGAAAGCGGCGATTCTGGTAAGCTCGATTTCTCTTTCGGGATAAGACAGCTTTTCAAGAATGTAAGAGGCAGTTTCCGACACTTTTGTCACGTGCGCAAAGCTGTGTTCTGTATAGCCGAGAGCGCGCAGCGATTCATCGGCCTTGATGATGTATGTGCGGATAGCTGTGTCGTTTTTCACATCGTTGAAGGTAATCAAGACATATCTCCTTAATCGTTGAATGTGGCTTTTCCGATAGCAGAAGCGACCGGAATATCATGTGACATTTTACCACAGACGCCGCCGTCGTTTCAATGGAAATATGTAAATATTTTGAGCGCAAGACTGTCATAATGTATAAAAAAGTCCGGCTGAATTGTTCAAAGTGTGAAAAATGGGTAAAAAGGCGCAAAAACCTTGACAAAGAGCGGGATAAGTGGTAGAATTTAGG
>CALWJW010000091.1 GCA_944381095.1 uncultured Clostridia bacterium
ACTGAATCAGGAAGAAATAAATTCCGTACAGCGCTTTTTGCGCTGTACGGGAGATTTCTTTGTTGTTTTTTCTTGCCGGGAATTCAGTTAACTGAATTCCCGGCAAGGAAAAATAAAGGATAATTTTCGGAGGCGAATATGTTAATAGGAAAGGTAACCGGAAGCGTGGTGTCGACAAGAAAAAACGAGAAACTTGTCGGCAGTAAGTTTATGATAGTGGAAATAAAAGAGGAAACCGCGCAAATGAAGAAGATTGTAGCAGTGGACAATGTCGGCGCGGGAATAGGAGAACTTGTGCTGGTAGCCACCGGAAGCGCGGCGAGAATCGGTTGCGGCGAGGAGAAGGCTCCGATAGACGCCGCAATAGTCGGAATAATTGACAGCGGACAGGGGCTTGGACAGGAGATCTGAGGGTTTAGTAAAAAATCTGGAAAAGGGAAAAAACGATGGAACTTGCAAGGCTTAAAGAACTGCTCAGGGAAAACGGTGTGGTCGGAGCCGGAGGAGCGGGTTTTCCAACATACGCGAAGCTGACTGACAAAGCTGACACGGTTATACTTAACTGCGCGGAATGCGAACCGCTGCTGAAATTGCACAGACAGGTTCTTGAACTGTATGCGGAAGAGATACTTTCGGCGTTTACCGAGGTGCTTAATGCGACCGGTGCCGGAAGAGGCATAGTTGCGGTAAAGGCTCACTATACAAAAACAGTTGAGGCGCTTGAATCGGTAATAGGCGGATACCCGGAACTGAGGATATTCAGACTTGAATCGGTTTATCCTGCCGGAGACGAAATAATACTTATCAAAACAGTAACCGGCAGAACAGTCAATCCCGGCGAGCTTCCGGCTTCTGTCGGTGTTACGGTGATAAATGTCGAGACGATGTACAATATATGGCGTTCTCTGAACGGCAACCCGGTAACCGACAAATTTGTGACAGTTGCGGGTGAAGTGAAAAATCCGTTGACGGTATGTGTTCCGATAGGAACGAAACTTAAAGAACTGATAGAGTTTGCGGGAGGGCTTACTTCCGATAACTGCGCTTTCATAAACGGCGGACCCATGATGGGAAAGACGGTGAATCTGAATGAGACAGTGACCAAAACAACAAATGCCGTTCTTGCACTGCCGGAAAACAGTCCGGCTGTGACATCCAAAAGAGTTAGTCCGAAAATCAGCCTGCTCAGGGCAATGTCGGTCTGCTGTCAATGTCATACATGTACAGATCTTTGTTCAAGGCATGTTGCCGGATATCCGGTGGAACCTCATATGGTGATGCGTGTTCTGTCAAACGGCGGAAAGGGCGATATACAGTCGATAGCAGGAAGTATGTACTGCTCAGGATGCGGGCTGTGTCAAAATTATTCGTGTCCGCAGGGACTGTCTCCGAAAACATTGATAGATGAAATCAAAGCTGAGGCGAAAAGAAACGGAATAAAACCCGTGAAAGGTCTGAAAGCTCTTGAACACACCGAAAATGAAGAATACAGAAAGGTATCTGTCGAAAGACTGACAATGAGGCTCGGGATCAATAAATACGATACAGAAGCGCCTGTAACCGGAGGCTTTGAAACAGGCACGGTAAAGATCAGCCTTTTACAGCATATCGGAGTGCCGGCAAAAGCTTGCGTAACGGCGGGAGAGGCTGTAAAAAAGGGACAGGTCATAGCAAAAGCGGCAGAAGGTGCTCTGTCGGTAAACATACATGCTTCGATAGACGGCAAAATAACTGAAATGAACGATAAATACATAGTAATAAATCGTACCTGAAAGGCTTAAACAGGTTTAACGGGGGAAGACACGGATATGAATAAAGCTATCGGAATGATAGAATTCAAGACGGTTGCGTCGGGAATAACCGCAACTGACGTAATGCTTAAAACGGCGGAAATAGAAGTGATAATGGCGTCTCCGGTGTGCCCAGGAAAGTATATAGCCACCGTTGCGGGTGAGATAAGCGCAGTAAAATCAGCCATAGAAGCGGCGGAAAAGTATAATCCGGCTATGCTGATAGATAAGTTTTTACTCGGAAATCCGCACGAAACCGTACAGCCGGCAATATGCGGAATACTCGATGTAAAAGAAAAAGGCGCAATAGGAATTATAGAGACTTTTACGGCAGCTTCGGCTGTTGTTGCGGCAGACACGGCGGCAAAAACAGCTGTCGTGGAGCTCATAGAAATAAGACTGGCAAAGGGAATGTGCGGAAAGTCATACGTGATATTCACCGGAAGCGTGTCGGCAGTTACCGCGGCAGTGGACAAAGCAAAATCCGAGGTCAAAGACGGCTGGCTGCTTGACAGTACGGTCATAGCCGGTCCTGACAGCAGACTTTGGGAAAGCATACTCTAAAAACGGAGGTATGGCAGTTGCTTGCGATAGAAAGAAGAAGGGAAATACTTGAAAGACTCCGTATCGACGGAAAGGTACTTGTATCTGAACTCGCCAAGGCGTTTGATGTTACCGAAGAGACAGTAAGACGGGACCTTGAAAAGCTTGACAAGGAAGGTCTTGTTTCAAAAACGTACGGCGGGGCTGTTTCAAAAAGCAGTTCGTCACTCGATTTGCCGTACAGTGTCCGGGTTGGTGTCAACGTAAGCGAAAAAGAAAGAATATCTGACAAGGTTGCTCGCTATGTAAATGACGGGGACAGACTGATGATAGATTCAAGTTCTACGGCAATTTACATTGTGAAAAAACTGAAAAGCAAAAAGAATCTGACAATAATAACCAATTCTGTTAAAATTCTGCTTGAACTTGCCGACAAATCCGATTTTACCGTACTTTGTACCGGCGGAAGCCTTAAAGAGGGTTCTCTGTCGCTGGGGGGGTCTTCGGCGGAAAAAATGATATATTCGTATCACGTCGATACGGCGATATGTTCCTGTAAAGGGTTGGATATGAGTCTCGGGGTGACCGACTCAAACGAAATCGACAGTCTTATAAAGAAAGCGATGTTTTCATGTGCGGAGAAAAAAATACTGGCGCTTGACGGAGGAAAATTTGACGGAAAATCATTCGTCAAGGTTTGCGATGTCGGGGAGCTGGATATGATAATAACCGACAGTGAGCCGAGGGAGCAGTGGAAGAGTTACTGTGCGGAAAACGGCGTAGAACTGATATACTGAAAACCAACATACTTAGAAAAAAGAGGGGTAAAAAATGAAGATACTCGTATTGAATTCCGGAAGCTCGTCACTCAAATACCAGCTGTTTGATATGCGGAACGGTCAGGTACTTGCGAAGGGTACGTGTGAAAGGATCGGAGCAGGTGGCACAGTTACGCACAAAAGACCCGGTGAAAGCGATTTTCATGAAGAAAAAGAACTGAAAAATCATGAAGCGGCGCTTGAACTTGTGCTTGATCTTCTTGTTTCGGAAAAACACGGGGTGATAAGATCAGTATCCGAAATCGAGGCGGTTGGACACAGAGTGGTTCACGGAGGAGAGAAAATAAGGAAATCAACCCTTTTAACTGAGGATATAATCCGTTATATGGAGGCAAATATACCATTGAATCCTCTTCACGGTCCGGCGGCGTTGGCGGGGGTAAAGGCGTGCCTTGATCTGATGCCGGATGTGCCTCAGGTAGCGGTTTTTGACACGGCATTTTACGGAGATATCGAGGATTTCAGGTATATATACCCGATACCGTACGAGTACTATGAAAATGACGGAATTCGCCGTTACGGGTTTCACGGAACTTCACACAGGTACGTCAGCGGACGTCTTGCGGAAGTTCTCGGAAAGCCGCTTGAAAGTCTGAAAATCATAACCTGTCATCTCGGAAACGGTTCATCGATAACTGCGGTAAGCGGCGGAAAAGCCATAGATACGTCAATGGGCTTCACACCGCAGGAAGGCATAATGATGGGTACCCGTTGCGGAAGCATAGACCCGACAATCGTGCCGTTCATTATGAGGAAATACGGACTGACTCCGGACGAAATTGAAGATGTGCTCAATAAAAAGAGCGGTCTGCTGGGGGTTTCGGGACTGTCCAATGATTGCAGAAATGTATGGCAGGCGGCAAGGGAAGGCAACTACCGAGCCGGGCTTGCAATAAAAA
Organism: uncultured Clostridia bacterium; assembly: GCA_944381095.1. Taxonomy (GTDB): domain Bacteria; phylum Bacillota; class Clostridia; order Oscillospirales; family CAG-272; genus SIG673. The sequence continues at coordinate 4,072 of CALWJW010000091.1, forward strand.
TACTGATAAACGGTATAAAACGCCATATCGGAGCATACTGCGCTGAAATGAACGGTCTGGATGCACTGGTGTTTACGGCAGGAATCGGCGAAAACCAGGTAGACATACGGGAACTTGTCTGCAAGGATATGGGTTACCTCGGAATAGAGATCGACGAGAACAAAAACAGGAATTTTGAGCGCGGCAAGCCTTTCGACATAACCGGAAAGAATTCGCGTGTAAAGGTCTGGATAATACCGACAGACGAAGAATATATGATAGCCAAAGATACGCTTGAACTTGCAGAAAAGAATTGAGAGGGAGCCGGAAATGACAAACATATCCGAATCGCAGATCAGGGAAATAGTAAAAAAGATCCTCACAGAGAATGAGAACGGAAAAGCAAAGTGGTCGGCAACTGAGTATAACGGCAGGAAGTTTATCGGGATCTTTTCCGACATGAACGAGGCGATAGACGCGGCTGAAAGAGGTTATAAAGCCGTAAGAAATATGACCGTCGAGCAAAGAGAGAAGATAATAACGGAGATAAGACGACTTACAAGGGAAAATGCCGAAATTCTGGGACGTCTCGGCGTGGAAGAAACCGGAATGGGCAACCCGGAACACAAAAGACTGAAACATATCCTTGTCGCTGATAAAACTCCGGGTACAGAAGATATTGTTTCGGAAGCAAAGACCGGTGACGGCGGACTCACGCTGACGGAAATGGCTCCATTCGGGGTTGTGGGTGCGATAACTCCGAGCACAAACCCGTCTGAAACCGTTATCTGCAACAGTATAGGAATGATAGCGGCAGGAAACGGAGTGGTTTTCAATCCGCACCCCAATGCGATAGCGACGTCAAACTATGCGGTCGATCTGGTAAACAGAGCTTCAAAAGCTGCGGGCGGTCCGGAAATACTGGTCTGCTCAATGGATGAACCGACAATGGACAGCGCGAAAATAATGCAGACTCATCCCAAGATAAAATTGCTTGTATGCACTGGAGGTCCGGGGGTAGTGAAAGCCGTTCTTTCTTCGGGAAAGAAGGCGATCGGCGCAGGAGCCGGAAACCCGCCTGTAATAGTAGACGACACGGCGGACATACAGAAGGCGGGTAAGGACATAATCGACGGCTGCTGTTTTGACAATAATCTTCCGTGTATAGCGGAAAAAGAGGTGTTCGCCTTCGACAATATTGCGGATGAGCTTATAGCCGCAATGAAGAAAAACGGGGCGTATATGATAAATTCAGAACAGGCGGACAGACTTGCGGGTATCGTGCTTGTAGAAAAAACGTCAAAAAGCGGAGCCAAGGTTAAAACCGTAAGCCGGGAATGTGTCGGAAGAGACGCGTCGGTGCTTCTGTCAAAGATAGGGATAACAGTCGGCAAGGAAATAAGATGCATAATATGTGAGACCGGCTTTATGCATGATTTTGTTCAGTATGAGCTTATGATGCCGATACTTCCCATTGTCAGAGTGAAAAATATTGATGAAGCGATAGACCTGGCTGTCAAGGCGGAGCACGGAAACAGACATACAGCACATATGCATTCCAAAAACATAGACAATCTTTCAGCCTTTGCCAAGGCAGTAGAGACTACGATTTTTGTTAAAAACGCTCCGTCGTACGCCGGAATCGGTTTCGGCGGAGAGGGGCATACAACGTTTACCATTGCCGGACCTACCGGTGAGGGTATAACGTCGGCAAGGTCTTATACACGGAAGAGAAGATGTGTCATGTCGGACAGTTTCCGAATTATCTGAAAACAGGGAGAAAGTCAGCAATCAAACTGAATTCGGGATTTCGGGTGCGACTGAAAAATGTACGCTTAACCGGAAGAGTGCGGCGAAAGGAAATAAAAATGAAATATACTGAAAAGGAAATAATGGATATTATCAGTAAAGTTCTGGCGGAAGCTTCCCCGGAACCGGATGGCGACATTCCGGTGGGGGTTTCCAACCGTCATATTCATCTGACAAAAGAAGATATGGAAACTCTGTTCGGTGCAGGATACAGTCTGACTCCCATTAAGGACCTGAGTCAGCCCGGGCAGTATGCCTGCAAGGAACAGCTTACTCTTATCGGACCGTCGATGAGAGCTATTGAGGGGGTAAGAGTTCTCGGACCGCTGAGAAAAGATACTCAGGTTGAAATTTCAAGAACAGACAGCTTCGTCCTGAAAAACAAGCCGCCTGTGCGTGAATCCGGGGATATCAGGGGTTCGGCACCTGTTACAATCGTCGGACCCTGCGGGACAGTCAGTATAAAAGAGGGCTGTATAATTGCAAACCGTCATATACATATGTCGCCTGATGAAGCCATAAGATACGGAGTTTCCGACGGAGATTATGTGGACGTTTTAGCAAACGGTGAACGCAAAACGCTTTTTTATGACGTGCAGATACGGGTCAGCGATAAGTTCAGACTTGAAATGCATATTGACACTGATGACGCCAACGCCGCGGGAATAGGAAACGGAGCAAAGGTCAGCATATCGAAGAGATAAAAAATATATTAAAAAACAAACAAAAGAAAATATGCCTTGAAAAATTTAATAACTGAAAAGTCTTCTCGGACAAAACGACAAAAAACGTTTTGTCCGGGAGTTTTTGTTTCATTTAAATTAAGTAAACACAATAAGCAGAAAAGCGGTCTTTTGATTTTTAAAATATTCTTCCGAAAATACCCGGGAATATGCAAGTCCGTGTACCGGTCATCATGCTCAGGGAGCCGGATTTCCCGGGAAATATTGAATAAAAGAGTGCGGCGGATAAGATTAAATGTCGCTTTTGAAAAATTATCCGGCAGTTGAAAAATAATTAAACGTGACTTTTAGTAGCTTACCCGTAACAGCAAAAAATACCTTTTATGCAACTGAAAGGTAAATTTGAAAACATCCGGCAACCGTAAATTACCGGTGCCTGATTGTTGACAAATAAGGTGAAAAATTGTATAATCATATCATAGGTAGTAAAATAAGCAGGTTGTATGTAAAGGAGGAAATTATGTACAGTAAATTTTTCAAAAGATTTGCAGACGTCGTGTTTTCTCTGATAATTCTGGCAGTTTTCGGTATATTTATGGCTTTGATAGCTATCGCAATAAAAATCGATTCAAAAGGACCGGTAATTTTCAGACAACAGCGTATCGGAAAAAACGGCAGGGTCTTCACTATTTACAAATTCAGGACAATGTGCGTCGGAGCTGAAAATCAGGGCAGCGGCGTGTATTCTGATAAAAATGACAAAAGAGTAACAAGAGTCGGCAAGCTGCTGCGCGCTTCAAGTCTGGACGAATTGCCGCAGATATTCAATATACTCAGAGGAGAAATGAGTTTTATAGGACCGCGGCCTCCGCTAACCTATCATCCGTGGAGTTACTCCGAATACACCGAAGAGCAGAAAGAAATGTTTTCGGTAAGACCAGGAATAACCGGACTTGCACAAATAAGCGGAAGAAAAAACGTTGAATGGAATAAAAGAATAGAGATCAATTTATATTATATACATAACATTTCGTTCCTGACGGATGTAAAGATAGCACTTAAAACTATCTTCAAGGTGGCAAGAAACTCGGACAACGAAAACGTAGCCGCAACGGTAACGAGGAAAGAGCAGGCTACTGTCCCGAAGGAAGAAAGGGAAAAAATGAATTTAGATGTCACTTGAACTTATGTATATAACTAACTCTCCGGAAGTAGCTCTGATAGCGGAGAGCAGCGGAGTTGACAGGATATTTGCCGATCTTGAGTTTATCGGAAAAAATGACAGGCAGTCGGGAATGGATACAGTAAAAAGCCGGCATAATATAAATGATGTTAAAATTCTTTCAGGGCTTCTGACTTCGTCAAAACTGCTTGTAAGGTGTAACCGGTGGCACGAAAAAGCTGACGGACTGAAAGGCAGTGTCAGGGAGATAGAAGAAATAATAGAAGCCGGTGCGGATTATATAATGCTGCCGTATTTCAGGACAAAAGAAGAAGTAAGATGTTTTTCAAAAACAGTTGCCGGACGGGTAAAGACGGTGGTGCTTTGTGAAACTGCCGCAGCGGCGGAAGCGATAGATGAAGTATTAAAAGAAAATATCGACGAAGTACACATCGGACTCAATGACCTGAGTATACAACTCGGAATGAAATTCATGTTTGAACCGCTTGCCTGCGGGATAGTCGATGATATCTGCCGGAAAGTGTCAGCGTCAGGGAAACCTTACGGATTCGGAGGCATAGCATCGCTTGACAGGGGAACTGTTGCCGGAAGAAAGATAATAGCCGAACATTACAGACTGGGATCAACGCGAGCGATTTTATCGAGGAGCTTTTGTGATACGTCAAAGATTTCCGATTTAAGGGCAACAGAGAAGATATTCAGAACGGGTGTAAAAGAAATAAGAAATTATGAAAAACAGCTGATTACCGAAGACGGCGCTTTTTTTGAAGAAAACCGGCGTCAGGTAATTTCTGAAATAAATAAGATAGCAGAAAAAAACGTAAACGGCTCTCAATGCCGGATAAAAAATCATGAGATTACAAA
>CALWJW010000092.1 GCA_944381095.1 uncultured Clostridia bacterium
CTGTGGTATGTTCGTAATTATCGTAATAAAAATCCCTGTACTCCGGATCATTTCCGTCATACGGAATTCCCGCATACGGTCCTGTTTTATCACAGCCTTTGTTGGTCTGCCACCATGAAAAAGAAGCAGCGAGGTGCTCGGTAAGTCCGAATGGCATTCCGTATTTATCTGCCGCTTTCTTCCACATCGAGCAGATGTCTTTTCCCGGTCCTACGTTTACAGAATTCATCCGGTTGACTTTTGAATCGTAATTGAAAAAGTTATCGTGATGAGTTGCCTGCGCTACAAAATATCTCGCTCCTGCCTTGTAGTACAAATCCATCAGCGCATCCGGATCAAATTTTTCCGCTTTCCAGAGCTTGCATATGTCTTTGTAGCCGAACTTTGAAGGATGTCCGTAATGTCTTACGTGATACTTATACTGGTCTGATCCTTCTATGTACATCCTTTTTGCGTACCAGTCACCGTACATCGGAACCGACTGCGGTCCCCAGTGACTCCATATGCCGAACTTTGCGTCCCGGAACCAAGCCGGACACTCATAACCGTACAGTGAATCAAAGGTCGCCTCAAATTTCTCTGCCATTGGTTTTTCCTCCGTTAAATTTATTTTATTTTCACACATCAGTCTTCTGCCATGTGTTTTATCCTTTTGATCTGCGGCATATTATCAAATCCGTAAAATTTTGCCGCATTTTCTCCGAGAAATTTTCTTTTTTCAGTCTCGCTGAGTTCCCCGCTTTCAGAAACAAAATCCAGACTCATTCTGTATGTTATCGCTGTCATTGTTCTCGGATAATCGCTTCCCCACATCAGTTTATCGGCTCCGACGGTGTCAATCGCCTTTTTTATCGCCCTGACCGCCGACGGATACGGATAAAATTCACTGTTATAAAGCCAGGTTATCCCTTCGCATTCGATATATACATTTTTCATTTTTGCCAGTTTTATCTGACTCAGCCATTCACCGCGTCCTGCCATTCCGAAATGACCTATCGCAATTTTCAGTTCCGGAAAGGCGGCGGCTATCTCGGAAAGCATTCCGCACTGCATTTCGCCTTCTTCAAGATCTATCGAAATAAACTTTCCTTTTTTTTCTTTTTTTTTATTTATTTTTTTTTTATTCTTTATTTTTTTATATTTTTGTTTTGTCGCACAAATCTTTATACCGTCAAAACCGTCGGTTGCAGCTTCTTTATCAGGCAGGTAATCCCTGTAAAGACTGCATATCTTTATTCTTTTCGGAAACTTTTTTACCGCTTCCCTTAAATAGTCATCCTGACAACCGTCTATGTACTCCTGCGTCACAACAGCGCAGTTGACTCCGGCAAAATCCATATTCGATATCAGAAGTTCCACCGGATTTTCCCCGTTTATCATATACGGCGGAAGCATTTGCTTTATTTCACCCCCGAAATCACTTCTTCCGCCTCCGACGTCATATACCGGTTTGCCGCCGACAAGTCCGTTCTGAGTCTTCCACAGATGAGTATGTGCGTCAACTATCATATCCTGTCTCCCTATTCTGCCTGTTTTTTGTTCATGCTGAAAATCTTTTCTCAGTCTTCGGAGAACAGTATTTGCGTCAGCTGTATTTCTCTTCTTTTGATTTAACCGGACGTTGTTTTAAATTACCCGTCATATAACTTTGTGTCCGGATCGGAAATATCGCTTTTGAATCATCACCGGAAATGATCAGCTTAGTCTCTGCGCTCCCGTGCACTGAGCTTAGCAAAGCTTATAACTCTATAAGAAGTTTACATAACGAGCCGTCATTTGTTACCAGGGCGTCGAATGCTTTTTTACAATCATCAACCGAATACACCCCGCTGATCATTGAAGATATGTCAGTCTCTCCTCTTGCAACATAATCTATCAGACCGGTAAAATCCTCCGGCAGACTGTTCCTGCTTCCGTGTATGGTCAGTTCTTTTTTCAGAATCACTGAATGAACAAAGGTCGTAGGACGTTTTCCGTTTCCTATCAGAACCACATCCCCGGCAAAAGCGCATGAATCGATAGCCATCATGAATGTTTCCGGAGCACCGCAGGCTTCTATACATACGTCAAAACCGTCTCCGCCGGTTACAGAATCTGTATACTCCTTAATATCGGCAGTCGAGGTGTTTACTGTTCCGTCAGCGCCGAAATACTTCGCTTTTGCGAGACGTCCGTCAAGAAGATCCGCGCTGTATACGCTTGCCCCGTACTCCTTGCCTTTAAGCTTTGCGGAAATAAGCGCAAAAAGTCCTATCGGTCCCGCTCCTATCACAAGTATTTTGGGTTTTACACCCGATTTTCCGAATTTTGAAAAATCAATTGACGAAACGGCGTGCCAACCGATCGAAAACGGTTCAATGAGTGCCAGGGTTTTGAGGTCGAGACCTTTTCCGCTGTATATCCTGCTGACCGGCATCTTTATGTATTCTCTGAAACTCCCGTCACGCTGTACACCCATTGTCTGATTATCGTGACAGCAGTTGACGTGTCCGCGTCTGCATGAATAACATTTCCCGCAGTTGAAATACGGATTTGCCGTGACCTTCTCGCCTACCCTCAAATCGCCGTTGTACCCTGAAGGAAGAGAAACTATTTCGGCACTGAATTCATGCCCGGGTATCCTCGGATATGTGGTAAACGGCTGATTTCCGGTATAACTCGCTACATCGGCTCCGCATATTCCGCAGTACCTAACCCGTAGCAGAGCTTCGTTTTCCCCGCACTCCGTATACCTTTCGGAAGTGTTTTCGACAGAAATGCTACCCGGTTCGGTTATCATAACAGTTTTCATGACTTTTCTCCCTGCTCATACTTTTTCATGCGCATATTAACTTCTTTTTCGTCTTGTTTTGTCAAAGCCTGTCACTTAGTCCGTCTTTTTGCTTTGTTTTCAGCTTTCCATCAGGTTTTGTTTTTTACTCTTATTTTCAGGTAAAGAAGCGGCAACGTTTTCCGACGCCGATGAACAGTCAAATATTTATCCGCTTCCGTCATTTTCATCGGTCATTTCTTTGAATTTTACCAAAATCACTTTTTAACAACAGGAAAACATTATTTACGGTCACAGCGTCACTCCGTCTTTGAATATCGCAATATCGCTGAATCCGTTAACTTCATTCCGGGTTTCTTCTCCGGAAGCAACCCTCAGAACATAATCGAACAGTTCATTTGCCAATACTTCCTTGTCAGTACCGTCAATGATCGGTGATGCGTCGAAGTCGATCCAATGTCGTTTTTTGTCATAGATATTCTTGTTTGAGGAAATTTTGACAGTAGGTACCGGCCCTCCGAGAGGAGTTCCCCTTCCGGTCGTGAACAGTATCAGCTGACAACCTGCCGCGGCAAGATTAGTTACAGCCACCATGTCGTTACCCGGACCGTTCAGAAGATAAAGACCGGAATCATCCGGCTTTTCACCGTAGTCGAGCACTCCGCAGACAGCCGATCTTCCGCTTTTCTGTGTACATCCGAGCGACTTCTCTTCCAGTGTTGAAATTCCGCCGGCTTTGTTACCGGGTGACGGATTTTCATATATCACCTGACCGTGACTTTCAAAATAACGCTTGAAATTGTTTATAAGTCTGACCGTCCTGTCAAATACTTCCCTGTTCTTTGCCCGGTCCATCAGCAGCTGCTCCGCTCCGAACATCTCGGGAACCTCTGTCATTACAGCGGTACCGCCGCACGAGACAAGAATATCCGAAAAACTTCCGACAAGCGGGTTTGCGCTTATTCCGGAATATCCGTCGGAACCGCCGCATTTCAAACCTACTCGGAGTGCAGATACAGAGCACTTTTCCCTTTTGTCAGCCGAAATTCTTTCCTTCAGCTGATTTATGAGCTTTTCGGCTTCCGCTATCTCGTCACCGCACTGCTGACACACCAGAAACCTAACACGGCTCTCGTCGTAGCTCCCGAGCATCTCCCTGAAGCTGTCCATTGTATTGTTTTCGCAACCGAGTCCGAGCACCAGCACTCCGCCGTTATCCGGATTTCTGACAAGCCCGGCAAGAATTTTTTGTGTAGTTCTGTGGTCATCTCCGAGCTGAGAACAGCCGTACGGGTGTGTATAAACCTTTACACCGCATCTTGCGGCAATCTTCTGTGCTACCGGATTTATACAGCCGACAAGCGGTATGACCGTTATATCGTTTCTTATTCCGACACTTCCGTCGAATCTTTTATACCCGTAAAAAAACTCTTCTCTTGCAGTACAGCTTTCAAATACCGGTTCTTTATACCTGTATTCAACTCTGCCGCTGAGATCGGTGCACATATTGTTTGTATGTACTGTTTCGCCTTCCTTTATATCGGCAGTGACGTGACCGATCGGATATCCGTATTTTATAACTTTTTCGTCTTTTTTTATGTCTTTTACAGCAACTTTAAAACCTGTTTCTGTATCTACCGCAACATTATCCTCCGGGCTAATGATTATTTTACCCATTTCAGCCACTCTTCTTTCGGTTTTTCGGTTATCAGTGTGTAGCCGCTTTCAACTTCGTTTGCAAAAAACGTAATATCCTCGCCCCATGTCTTTTCTGAACTTAAAATCTCCGTTAGATCCGAGTTTTTCATAAATGCGGTAACCTCAGGCAGATCATCAGGTGTACCCTTCTTATAAAACGCAATCAGCGCCGCAAGCGAAAAGCAAAGAGCTTTCGGATTTTTACCGTATTTCTCCCTGTATTCAAGCATGGTCGGCAGCACACGTACTCTGAATTTTGACACTGAATTCAGTGCTATCGACATCAGCATATGCTTTATGTAAGGATTTTCAAACCTTTCAAAAACCGCCAGCGCAAACTCTCTGTTTTCTTCACTGTCTCCTATCGTCGGCAATATCTCATCGTATATACACTTTTCAAGAAATCCTCTTATATTACCATCCTTCATGCATTCGCCGACTGTACTCAGCCCATACAGAAGTGCGGCTGGAACCATTGAAGTATGCGCTCCGTTAAGGATCCTTACCTTTCTTTTCTTATAACCGTCGACACAGTCAGTCCAGATGACGTTTATGCCGGACTTTCTGAAAGGAAGCTCTTCTTCAAAATCTCCTTCTATAACCCAAAGATGGAATATTTCGGCTGTATCAATCAGTTTGTCACCCGGACAGATTGCGGAAAGCTGCTTTTTTTCAACCTCGTCCTTAGGATAACCTGTACATATTCTGTCAACAAGAGTGCTGCAAAAGCTGTTTTCCTGCTCCACCCAACGGCTGAAATCCTTACCGAGATTCCAAAGCTCCGCATATTTCAGAACGCATTTTTTCAGTTCATCTCCGTTCCGGTCAATAAGCTCACAGGAAAGAATTATAAATCCCGGAAGCTTATTCACATAACGCCTGTACAGGAGTGCCGTGAGTTTTGCCGGAAAAGACTTCGGCGGTGCGTCATCCGGTTTTTCGGTTCCGAGATATTCTATGCCCGCCTCAGTCGTATTCGATACTATCACCCTGAAATCAGGGTTGTCAGCCAGAGAAATATACGCCTGATAATCAGTATAAGGGTTGATCGCACGGCTTATTGATTCGACAAGGGTATGCTCACAGACCTCTTTACCGTATGATATTCCACGCAGAAAAAGATTGTATTTTCCTTTCTGTTCGTTAAGGACGTCACAAAGGCCGTTTGCAATAGGCTGAACCACCACTATTTTACCTTCGTAAGTTCCCGCCTTATTCATAATATCAAAAAATTTGTCCACGAAGCTGCGAAGAAATCCGCCCTCTCCGAACTGTATTACCGTTTCTTTTACCTTTTTATCTCCCATGATATTCATTCTCCTTATGATTCCAAATTATTACATTCAGCGGTCGGCTGTTTAATTCTGATATGATTACGTGAATTTGAAATTGCAAAAAATCACTTTGCCGGATCGCCTCAGCTGCTCTTATCGGTTTATTCTGAAAACTTACCTTTCTTTTTCGCGTTTTTTATCTCCTCAGACTTTCATTTCAAAAACTTTTTGAAATTACTCTTTACTCTATCTCGATTTTTGAAAAAACAGCTCCGGAACCACACCCGAGCGAACAAATAATAAATCGATTAACTTTATCACGATTATACATTGCTTTGGCAAATTTGTCAAGTACCTGAAAGGTTTTTCAAAAAATATTTTCAAAAGTCAAATACACCCATTGATTTTCAGTAAAAAGCCCGCGAGCAGTCTTTACTGTTGTGTTGTTTTAAGCCGCACTCCTTTGCGTCAGCCGATACCGCCGAACGGGTATAAAAATTTATTCATCTGACAGCTTAATTAAAACGCCCGACCTTCCCGTCTGCGACGAGAGCGATACACAAAACAAATCTTGAACCGTTTGACCTGCCTGTTTTAAAAACGGGTGTCATGTAAATCGACCTGCTTCCGTTTTATTTCAGCAGTTATTGCACTACAATGGATTTCCCGTCCAGCAGCTCTGTCTGTATTCGTATTATCTGCGATCTTCCCGCCTTTTCACCTCTTATCTGATCAAGCAGATTATTTGCGGCAGCTCTTCCGATCGCCTCCACATCCTGGATCATTACTGTAAGCGCAGGGTTCATTGCTTTTGCAAGGGTATCACTGTCAAAACCTATAAAAGATATATCTTTCCCCGGTGTTACTCCGGATTCGCTCAGTGCTGTCACCGCTCCGATAGTCAATTCATTGTTTGTGGCAAATATAGCCGTCGGGGGTTCACGCAAGCCTATCAGCTCTTTTGTCATGCTGTAACCTGATTCGACCCGGTAGGCACCTGATTTTACAAAATTTTCATCTACTGTCAGCGAATGAGTTGACATTGCCGCCATAAAACCTGCACGTCTTTCTATCGGAGTATAGTTTGAATCGGGTCCCAGCAACACTCCTATTCTTTTATGTCCGTTTGATATCAGCTTTTCCGTAGCATTGTAAGCCGCAGTAAAATTGTCAGACAGTACACAGCTGCAACTTCCTGCACCCGAAAGCCTGTCAATCAGCACTACCGGGATCCCTTCAAGCCCTTTTACGAAATCAGAGGTATCCGAACACGGTACAGCTATAAGACCGTCTATCTTTTTTCTTTTCAGAAAATCCAGCTTCTTCTTCTCACGATCAGGATCTGAGCGGCATATGCAGACAAAAGTACTGTAACCATGAGCGTCCAATATTTCATCTACGCTTGATATAATTGAAGTGAAAAACAGATTATCCAGCTCCGGAAGTATTACTCCGACTGACATCGATCTGTTGGTCCTCAGCCCCCTTGCAAAATCGTTCGGATGAAAATTAAGCTCCTTCACCGCCCTGTCAATCGCGGCTGCGTTTTTTGCTTTGACCTTCACTCCGTTCAGGTATTTTGACACGGTCGCTGTTGAAACCCCCGCAAGTTTCGCTACCTCCGCTATGTTCGGCATAAAATTTCTCCTTTTTGTTTTTTTGCTTTTTTTAACTGCGTATTGACAAAACGTCCCGCAAATGCTATAATGTTAATCGGTTAATTTATTAAATAGTTATGAACGAGGTGTTTTATGAAAACTTTCGGAACTTATTTTCGCAACGATCCTGAAAAACCTCTTTGCTACGGTGAGGTCGAAATTGAAAATGTAAGCAGGCGCAGGCTCAGAAATGAACCTGAAAAAGAAGGAATACTTTGCGAAACTGTTTTTGCCGGTTTTTGCGGTACAGACTATGAGCTTATGAAAATGGGACGCTCAAATAAGCTCGACAAAAAATTTCCTGCCGGTCAGAAAAGACTGATCAACGGCCACGAGGGAGTTGTTTTTGTTCCGTCCGAAAACAGATTTGCAGTTGTTCTGATAAGAGGCGGAAACAGTTACGATCCGACCAGATTTACAGAAGAGGAAACATATTTTGAATACGGATGCGACGGCGCCGACGGTTTGTTTTCAGACTTTAACTATTATAACCCCGATATGCTGCTTCAAATTCCGGATAGTTGCGTACATAACGGCAAACTGAAACTCAGCGCCGCAAAAAAGCTGGTTTTTTCAGACCCTTACGCCTGTATGCTGTTTCAGCTCGAACGCATCGAGGACTTAGGAGAAGC
>CALWJW010000093.1 GCA_944381095.1 uncultured Clostridia bacterium
GGAATATCCCAAAGCGACTTCGTCGAAATTCTTATTTCTTATATCAGGTGCCTGAGAAGGCATCTCGTTTTTTTTCAAAGACATGTTAGCCATTATTCTGCCTCCTTGGAGAAAAGTCTGCACGCATGCTCATGAGCTGCTCTTTCCTGAGATTTATACATTGAACCTCTTGCCATAGCCTCGTCGAAATCGACCAGATGACCGTCAAAATCAGGACCGTCAACGCAGGCAAACTTGGTTTCTCCTCCTACGGTGAGACGGCATCCGCCGCACATACCGGTACCGTCTATCATAATGGGATTCATACTTACCACGGTCTTTATTCCGTACTCTTTTGTGAGCTTGCATACAAATTTCATCATTATCAGAGGACCGATCGTTATCACTTCGTCATATTTTTCTCCGCTTTCGATGAGTTCTTTGAGTGCGTCGGTAACGACTCCTTTTCTTCCTGTCGAACCGTCATCGCTTATAAGAATGCTTTTTTCACTCACATCTGAAAACTCTTTTTCGAGTATGACAAGATCCTTGTTTCTGAATCCGATCACAGAATGCACGACAGCGCCGTTTTCATGGAGCTTTTTTGCTACCGGGTAGGCAATAGCGCAACCGACACCTCCGCCGACGACCGCCACTTTTTTCAGACCTTCCGTTTCAGTCGGTTTTCCGAGAGGACCGGCAAAATCACAGATGAAATCGCCTGCATTAAGATGCGAAAGCTTTTCGGTAGTGGCGCCGACTATCTGATAGATAATGGTAATGGTACCTTTTTCTCTGTCGTAGTCAGCGATGGTGAGCGGTATTCGTTCTCCTTCGCTGTCGACTCTGAGGATTATGAATTGTCCCGGCTGCGCTTTTTTTGCGACAAGAGGAGCCGAAACCACCATTTTGTGAACGGTGGGATTTAAAATCTTTTTTTCCAGAATTTCGTACATTTCAATACCTCTGATTTTAAAAATTATCTGACGTTGAGAGCCTCGGCGTGACGTTATGAAAGCAAGCTGTCGCATGAGGCTTGTGAAAAATTATTTTTTATTATAACGTTCGATCTGTTCGCAGGAATAATCAAGGGCTTCGCTCAGTCCGTTTTTGAATTCATTCGGGCGAAGCACTGATTTATCTTCGGTGGATTTCACGGTAACCATAAGCATGCCGGAAACATCAGCTCCGAGCACAACGATTTCCGCATAAGCTTTTTCGTTCATATTGCCGTAAATTATGGTGTTGTTCTGACTGAACATAACGATTGGTTTTGACTTATAAACCGTATAGTTTTTTATTTCCGCCATGATACCTCTCCTGAATATTGAGTGACAGCCGGATTGTTAAAACACCGGCATTGCCATTTTGTTTAAAATAATACAAAATAAATTATATACCGGCACAAAGGTGAATTCCATACCAAATTGTAAATTTTGTGAATAATTTCAATAAAAAATGACGGGAGCCCTTGTTCTAATTCCGGAGTAACCGCATAGAATGTAACAAGTTTTGAAAAAGAAAGGAAAAGTAGTTCAATGAATAATTATCTACCGGAAGGATATCTGATATCAAGTGCCGAAAACCGTGAATTGACAAGTTCAATAAGAGGGCTTGAAAAAGCAAGGGATCAGGAAAAAATACTTGAAGCGACGGCTGTTATGTGTGACAGCGATCTTAATATAACGGTCGATTTATGCGGTATAAAAGGAATAATACCGAAATCAGAGGCATTACTTGCGGAAGAAAACCAGAAGGATATAGCTATAATAACAAGAATAGGCAAACCGGTTTGTTTCAAGGTGACTGATTTTACAAGGGATGCGGAGGGAAAAACGGTTGTCATGCTTTCAAGAAAGTCAGCACAGGCGGAATGCAGGGAAAATTTTATAATGAAGCTGACTGCCGGTGATGTGATTGACGCAAAGGTAACTCATATGGAAAAGTTCGGTGCTTTTGTTGACATAGGTTGCGGACTTATATCTCTTATGACGATAGACAGTATATCCGTTTCAAGGATATCCCATCCAAAGGACAGGTTTACAGTCGGAATGAATCTGAAAGCGGTAGTAAAAAGCATCGATTACGAAACAGGGAGAGTTTATGTAAGTCAGAAAGAGCTACTCGGAACGTGGCTGGAAAACGCGTCTGAGTTTTCGGTAGGACAAACGGTGGCGGGGACTATAAGATCGGTAGAGGATTACGGTGTTTTTATTGAACTTTCTCCAAATCTTACAGGTCTTGCCGAGGCCCGGGACGATCTTACGGTAGGGCAGTCCGCGGCAGTATACATAAAAAACATAATACCTGATCGTATGAAAATAAAGCTTGTAATTATAGACGCAGCAAAAAAGGATTCCGCACTCAAATCGCCGAAATACTATTATCCGTCGGGGAACCACATTTCTCATTGGAGATATTCGCCTCCCGGATGCGGAAAGGTGATTGAAAGTATTTTCAGCTGAAAGCGCGCATATCACGGAGATGAAAAAGCCGGAACTCAGGACACAAACAGAATATGTTTCAAATTGAGATTCATAATGTGCCGTTAAGAAAAATCAGGCTGACTTTTTCTGTTTCAGACAGAAATTGCCTGAAATCAAATCCGACAAAGGTCTGCGAAGAAATCGCAGACCTTTTCTGAATGATAAAGAATTGTAACTTAGCTTAAATAAGCTGTTTATGGTTTCATTTGGATGAGAATAAATACTTTTAAACATAGGTTGTTCAACACTTATTGCCAGAAAAACTCATAAAAACGACCGTCTGAAACCATGAGACCGACAAGCAAAACAGTACAGAAAAGATTATAAAAGATTTTACCTTTGCCATTTCCGAAAGCTCTTGCGCCTTCAGGCAGAAGCACAAGCAGGAACAGTGAATAATACTGAACTACCCTCATAAATACCGGGTTTATGAGAAGAAGAGAAGAAAAGAAGCAAGCGCAGACAAGAGCGTTGTAGGAAAGATGAATGATACCGCAGCTGTTGTCTGTCGACTCAACTGTTCTGTTGTAGAAAAACGAAATGAACAGCGTGAATGCCAAAAGCAAAAACATGAAAATTCCCGGTCGTGCCTCCGGCACCTGATAAAATGAATCATAGCCGGTTATCCATACAAGAACAGAAAGAATTTGTTTACGAAGGACAAAACTGAGTACGACTGCGGCAAAACATATCAAGAGCTGATTCTTCCGCAGTTTTATTCTTGCGAGAAAGTATACCGGCAAAAAAGCTATTGAAGACGGATGAATCGTGCAGGCAATCAAAACTGAGAAAACAAACATAAGAAACCGTTTGTGCATAACTGCATATAGCCCGATTCCGAGAAGTATCGCAGTAGATAGAGTCTGCCGGTGACCGGTTACAGAGAAAAAATTACTGAAAAGCGCGGCATACAGAACAAAGCTCAGGTACGGATTCGACGAATATCTGTAAATAAACAGCGCCAGCGGAACTGTGAAGGATATAGCGACAAAGAAAAGCCAAGCCCGATATTCCTGACAAAAAATCTGGAAAATTTTTTCAAGTAAACAATAACCCGGATCCTTTACCGATTCTCCAAGCAGATATCGACGTCGGAACAGCCCGGTTATCTCACTCCAACTCATTTGCTTTACCGGTTCAAAGCTGTTTACGAAATAGTTATAAGTGTCAGGTCCGACGTCTAGCGAACGCAGACCTGAAAGCAATATCCAGCAGACGGCAGCAGTAAAGCAAAGACGTTTACTTCTTATGCGGAACGATTTGCCGGTGTCTGAAACAACCATAGTATTGTCAGTGGGAAGAAGCCAGACTATCGTCAATATGAGTAAGTTAAGAAGATACCATATCATGAAAAACCAATTCCTGAGAAATATTATAATTCCGTAAAATCAGATCAAGACGCAGTTATTTATTGTTTCTCCGGCGTATGCTGAACAGTGGGGTCGGATTTAAGAATGTATGACAACAGTTTCGTCGGTGTATACAAGCGTTTGACAGCTCAAAGCACATCCGTTAAAATGATTGCTGTCAACGTCCTCCGCGGTGTCCTCGACCTCCTCCGCCTCCGATGCGTCCGGAGCCGCCTGAGCGTCCGCTTCCGGAACTTGGCCGCTGAATAACCCTTTTTGTCACAAAAGTACCGGTCAGGATATCATCTTTTCTGACAAGCTCAAGCTTGGCATACTTGCTCAAAGGATACTTTTCAGAACGTGACTTTCGGTTGTAACAAAGCACAATACACAGTCCGGTAACAGCAGAAACGACGAGAGCTGAGAAAACACCGAGCAAAACCGCTTTGAGATACTGCGGTCTGCTGGCTTCCGAAGCAAGCTCTAAAAAGCGCAGGGAAGCAGCTACATAGTCCTGACTTATCTTTATATTGTTGTAAACGTCGGGATCATCGAGAATAAGGTCAACTTCCGAATTACTTATCAGTCTGTTGCATTTGCCGTAAGTATACAAATTGTAGTTGTGCTGAAAGTTATCGGTGATGATAAGTATAACGGAATTTTTTGAAGCCTGAGGGTAATCGGCGATAAAATCTTCTCCGTAATACTTTACTTTTCCGGTCGGATCGGTCACGATATAAACAGAGGCGTAAGAATCACCGAAATATTTTTCAGCTGCGTTTTCTATTTCACTTATCTGTTCGGCGCTCAGAATTCCGGCAAGATCGTAAACGTATTTTTCCTGTGTAGCGGCACGGCATGGAAAAAGCATTATCGAAAGAGCGAAAACTACCATAATAACGAGGGCTGTTTTTTTCATAGAAACATACCTCCTATAATACCAACTATCGGAGCGACAACGGCAAAAACCGCCGCGCATGCAATCAGCACTTTCTTTGGGGATACAGGAAGCTCACCGTATATTTTTCCGGTATCACCGTTCATTGCATACTTGTATGTCTTTTTCGGAGTAACGTAATTAAGGATCCAGATCGGCATCAGGGAATATTCCCAGTGAGCTGAGTGCACGTTTACGCCAAGGGACCGTTTGGTTACTCCGGTATATCCCGATATTGTTGCGGAAAGGAGAGTATCCGCATAGTCTTTCATTCTTGATTTGACTTCGTCTGAAACGGCGTCCCGTTCAATATCCCTTTTGTTGGCTTTGAATCCCGAAAGGTAAGCCATTGAAAAAGGTATAAGTGAAGAAGAAGGATAGGGGAGGACTCCTTCGAGCATTTCTTTATCGCTTTTGGAGTACGCAGAAGTTACTATATCTTCAAAATGTATACTTCCTCCTCTCACAACATTATAGCGAGAAGTCTCCGTGAATTCTGTGTTTCCGCTTCGCCAGACTCTTATCCTGGTACAGTTTGCGGAAAGTTCAGAGTAGGTATCAGCGTCTGTTACCCAGAACGGATAATATACTCCGCGAATGAGGTCGGCGTGTTTTTTGCTTTTAAAGCTACTTGGCACGAACCATTTTGCGGAGGCAAATTTTCTGAATCTGCTTTCAGCTTCCTTCTTTCCGTATCTGAAGGGAATGATCTTATCCGGCATCATCTGACCGGACAGCTTACCTTTATGTACGACGGGACTTTGACAATAAACGCAGATATCGGCGGCTGTATCGTCGTCGGAAAGAATTTCTGCGCCGCAGTTGGGACAGCAGAACTCATTCATTATATTACAGTATTCTTCCGATTTTTTCTGTTTTTCATAACCGGTATCTTCGCCGTGTTTATTTTCGATTTCCTCAGCTGAAAATTCCGACTCACAGAATTCGCAGCAAAGTTTGTTTTTATTCGGATTAAATTTCAGTTCAGCGCCGCAGTTCGGGCAATTGTATGCTTTGGTTGAAGCGGCTTCGGTATTTTCGGTAATCGTGTAATCCATATCAACCTCCCTCTTATATACCAACAGTTTACCATAAATCCGTTTAAAAATCAATACCATATTTTAAACCGGTAAATTGCTTTTTAAACCGGTAAATTGCTTTTTTAAACCGGTAAATTGCTTTCATTATAAGTCCGATTGCACAGATCAAATACAAAGCTATGAAAAAACCTTTGTAATTGAGTTAAAGACATCTACTTCGAGCTTGCAAACGAAAAATTACTATGTAATGCAAATAGAAAGAGCCGCTTTTAATTCAAGCGGCTTTCGATGTTACATTTAAAAAGATAAATGATTTTGTTAAATCTGATTGTGTTTTGAAATTCGTTTTTTTTAGCTTATTCAAGCTCTTCTCAGTCTTCTGTATCGGAGTGATCTTTAACTGAAGTCCGGGAAGATTTTTTCGATTCAGAATCTTTTTCGGTAATTATGTTTACAACGGAATCCATAACGGCAAAAAGTAAAGCTGCCACAGGCCAAATGATCCAGCTTATATGCCAGTTGTTGCCGAGAAAACTGCAAACCAAATAAACTGCGGCAATTACCGGCCAATATATACCGCATATTTTTTCCATCAGAAGGTTGGAACTTCTGCGCTTTTTGCTGTATTCTCCCTCAGAAAGTAATTTTTGGAATGCAGAAAACCTTGTTCCGGTGTAAATAAACAGAGATACTCCGCAAATTACAACCAAAAGAGTAAAGCAGACACCTGCACCGATATAATCTGTAATTAACAATGCAAAAACGATAACAGGAATGGCTGAAATAATACAAAATATCACGCCTATGATGATATTGCGGATAAAAATTCCGTAATACGCCTGCTTTTGTTTTTCGACAGTTTCACGCGTGGGACGATCAATTATAAAATCCTGATTATCGATGTAAGTAAATTTCAGATTTTTGTAATTTGCATATATGAAAATACAAGTTCCGGCGGCAACAAAGACAAGCAAACCGGCAATACCTGAAATAATCATAAACGTAGTTGAAAAAAGCTTGAAAGCGGGATTTGCAAGTGTAAGCATAAGTGGGAAAGGGGATAATATACAGAGTATTGTTGCAATTGTGTAAAGCATTGCCAGCTTTTTTGAATGCAAGATAAAATCATCGGCCTCTGTCTGCGAAACTTTCTTTATATTCAGGTTTTCTGATTTTAAATTCAATACTGACTGTTCCGAATCCGCTTCTTTAAGTAAATAATCGGTGCTTACATTAAAAAGTTGGCTTATCTGTAAAATTTTGCTTAGCTCCGGCATACTTACACCGCTTTCCCACTTTGACACCGACTGCCTTGTCACATCAAGTTTTTCAGCCAGCTCCTCTTGGGAAAGACGGTATTGTTTTCTTAGCAGAACTAACTTGTCTGAAAAATTCATAAGAATTTCCTCCTTGTTTTTATGTCAGCATTGTATCATAAATAAGGCTCAAAAACCACCAACTATCGGTATGAATTTTGTCAACTGTAAGTTGCTTTCAGTTAACTATCTGAACTTTGAACAGAATATTTGCTGAAAAGGTGCACCGCAGATAAACAGTGTTCGATAAACAAGTGGCAATTAGTTCGGATGACGGTAAAAATTTTCCGAAGCAGTGCATATGTTTGCAACTCTCAGAAAACGAAAAAAATAAATGAAAAAAGGCAGTATATTCGGAAAACAAAAAAGGACACCGTAAAGCATCCTTTATAAGCTGTTCCGACGCATATGCCGGATAGATGGAGCTGCTAACCAGATTCGAACTGGTGACCTCTTCCTTACCAAGGAAGTGCTCTGCCAACTGAGCCATAGCAGCACAAAGAAATCAAGCACTCAGCTTTAAGCAGTATAGCAGAAAAGAGTGAGTTTGTCAAGGGCTTTCATTAAAAAAATCAAAATAAACTGAAAAAGAATCGATGAAAAAAGATACAGAGGATTTTACAGCGAATACGTTTTGCCGCAGAAATAATCGTCAGATAAATTTTATATCAGTTATCAAAGCGGTAAACTGAACGTATTCAGTTGAAAAAGTAAGATTCATTCCGGGTGCTATAAAGTCTGTTCCGTTTAAATAGCATCCGCTGTTTGAAACTGCGGCGGCATCTATTTTTCCGGAAAAAGTTGAGGCGCTGTCCGAGTATTCCACATAAAGATTTCCGTTTTCGTTGGTATAGACAGCAGCAGGTGAAAATTGTGATGTAAGAGTCA
>CALWJW010000094.1 GCA_944381095.1 uncultured Clostridia bacterium
CAGATCAAGTGTTCCTTTAAGTCCCGAGTTTTCAAAAGCGCTGTTTCCTATCTCAGCCACGCTGTCCGGAAGCTCAACCGTCTCAAGGCTAACGCAGCCCTCAAAGCTGTGTTCCCCTACGGCAGTTATTCCTTCGCAGAATAATACTTCCCGGAGAGCTGTCATTCTGCTGAAGGCGTAAGCACCTATCCTGCCTTCGGCGCCGATTATCTCAAGCCTTTGAGCCTCGTTCTTAAGTTCCGCCCAGTCCTGTTCGTAAAATCCGCTGCCGTAATCCTTAAGATATGTGTTTCCGCTTACGGTAATCGTTTTAGTGTCCGCTTCGTATTTCCAGTAATCATTTCCGGATATTCCGCCCCTTAATGTTTTTATTGAAACCGGAGTTGTGCAGGGCGACGCAGCGGCGGTTTCCGTCGCGGCATAACGCTGATAGAAGGTGTATTCGGTATCCGGTTCAAGTCCGTTAAACACCGGACTGCTCTGCCAGCTTTCAGCGTCAGTACTGTATTCAAGACCGTCATAAGAAACAAGCGCAATTTCGGTAAGCCCCGTTTTTTCAGCGGCGGGAAGCTCAAGCGGCACAAAGTTTTCGTTATTTTCCGCGGCACTGCCCGGAACGCCGTATACCTTGATTTTTTTGCTGGCGGAATTTTCAAATGCGTTATAGGTCTCTTTTGCGCTCGGCGGCAGAAAAACCGCATCAAGCGGAGTAGAATAAAACGCGTAAGCCCCGATTTTTTCAATATTGCAGCCGAAGATAACGTTTTTCAAGCCGCTGAGGGTAAAGGCTTCTTCTCCTATTGAGAGAAGTGTATCAGGCAGTCTTACAGACTCAAGTGAGCTGCAGCACGCGAAAGCCTCATCACCTATCGATGTAAGCGTATCGGGCAGCTCAACAGACGAAAGCGACTTACAAAAGCCGAAAGTTCCGTTACTGATTTCGGTCAACCCTTCCGGCAGTGTGACAGCGGCAAGCGAATCACAGAAATTGAAGGCCTTCTCGCCTATACAGGTTATGCCCTCGGGTATATCGAGTGTTTTTACTGCCGTCATATAAAAAGCGCCGCCGCAGATTTCCGTATTCGAGCGGGGAAGTACGATTGTTTCAAGTTCATTGCAGTTTCCGAACGCATATTCACCGATACTTTTAAGGTTTCCCGTTTCAAAGCGCACCTCGGCAAGCCGGATGCAGTATGAAAAGGCTTTTTCTTCTATTATTTCAACGCTTGCCGGTATTTCAACAGCTGTTATGCAGGAGTTTTCAAATGCCTGCTTTCCTATCCGCACAATCGTATCAGGAATGTCTGCTGACGAAAAATAGAGATTCCGGAAGGCGCAGTTTCCCACCGAAGTAACGCCTTGTGCGATCTTTATATGCTCTTTTTTTTCCGCGTCACAATACCACGGAGCAAATTCCGAATTGTCGGTATATCCATAATCGTACATATCTCCGCTGCCTTCAATATACAGCGTGGAGCTTACCTCATCGATATACCACGATAAATCATCTCCGCAGTTTTTTACCGTTCCCGCAAAAACAGTGACCGGAAGAACGTTCCCTATCACGCACAAAGCCGATATTACGCTTATGAGTTTTTTCATTAACACCACTCCTGTTTCTGTGAAAAGATATCAGCGAAACAATAAGTATAACCTTCCAAAGTTTTTTAAGCTTGTAATTAGAACTATAAACCGTAACTTTTTTATTATTCCGTTATAACCTATGTTTCTGCCAGGACATACAGCAATCTCGTTTGAATTGACAAATGCAGTTTCTCTCAAACGGTTATATCTGTATTATGGTCTAAGTACTAAAATGTCACCTTTATATAAATAAATTGTATCTTAAATTAAAAATGGTAATGAAGCAATTGTATCATCATAATCGTGCTTGGATAAAGTAATAGAATCCAAACCACTAATGTTTGGTAAATAGCTTTCCAAATCAGTTAAAACCAACATGTCGTTTTCTAAACTTGCATCGCATTCCAATAAAGTCTGACCATCATCAGTATCAAAATAAAAATGATTTACTCCGCTTCGATAATTTACGCTGCATTTTATCCATTCTGCATCCATTTTAATATATGATGAGACAGTGATATTTTCTGTTTCGTTATACTGTTCGCAAATCAAATAAAAATATCCATCTGAAGATTTCCATATTGCTTTTTCGCTCCATGGACCGTTTATATTCATATTTTCGGCCCATGAGATATTATCTTTAGCCAAAGATATGATTACTTTTTTTACAACGAAACCTGTAAAACTTAATGTAAACAAAAATACAGCCAATAGAATAATTATTACTTTTTTCTTACGCATACTTAATTCCCTTAAATATTACAAACCGTTATTTTTTTAGATGCCAATATAGCTGACCTTTGACTTTCCGGGTTTTCAAAGTGTATTCAGCAACTAAACTATTGATACCGTATTCTTTAACGGAAATGTTATAAAGTTCAGTTTAGGCCTCATCAACAAACAGATCTAATTCTAAAGCAAAACCTGCACTCCAATGGCGAATGGCTACATTGTCACTTTTAAGTAAGATAGGAATACATTCTCGCGCTAATTCATTATTAGAAATAAAAGCATGGAATACTTTTTCTGGTTTTTTAGCGATTCTATCTGTCCTTTTATTGTCTCCATTCTCAATAGCATCAAAAAGATCATCACCATTAGAATTAAATATCTTCTTCACTATTACTTCAATCTGTCCTTTCGGCTTTGGGAAGTAAAAAGCAAGAAATGATAAGTAAGAAGTTTTTGCGAATCTACCTTTTTAGCAGAATAAATTAAGAACAAAAGTTTGTTTTTCAAATTGAAAAATTAATAAAATAATAAGGCTTATTCTTCGGATCGTAGTACAATATATGTTTCATCATCAAATTTTGCGCCAAGCAAATCCTCCCTGTCCTTTACCGTATATACTTCGGTTTCCGGGGCATAGACGGGATGCCCTTTTTCGCCGTTGTTCTTCAGCCATTCGGGATTGTAGCTTCCGTCGAAATCGTAGCCTGTACCGATTTTTTTATCCAAAACAACATCTTTTTCGGAAATATTCGCATTTTTAACTTGAAAAACAGCCTTGCCTTTATATATAGTCATAATTTGCACATAGGTTTTTCCCTTATATATAATCACGCCCAGCCTGTCACCGGTGGCTTCCCCCGAAGCGTTTGGAACATTGGTTTGCGGCTCGCTCTCATCCGACCCATAGACGTCTTTGATTCCGGAGAAAAGCGCGTCCTCTGCCGTTTTAATGGGTTGCTTTTTTAACAAACCGCTCTGCCAAAAGCTTACGCCCACGGCTGCCGCAAAGCAAAAAGAAGCTATACCGATAATAGCAATTCTGTTTCTTTTTTTCTTTTGCTTTATATAAGCGTCTCTGCGCTTTAAAAGGTTTTCTGCCATTTCGTTATAGGTTTTCATAAATAAAATCCTCCTTTTTAAGCTCGGTTTTCAGTGCCTGCTTTGCCTGATAAAGCATATTTTCAACCTGCCGTTTGTTCTTTTTTAAAACTTGCGCTATTTGTTCATTACTCATATCTTCAAAATATTTTAAATGCAAAACCATTGCGTAATTTGACCCGATTTCAGCCAATGCACCGTTTAATTGCAACTTTTGCTCTTTGCGAAGATATGACTTTTCAACACATTCTTTATCGGCGCAGAGATTTTTAAGCTCTTCCAATGATGTTTTTGCAATGTTTCTGTTGTGCTTTATGTAGTTAAGAGCCGTATTCCGCCCGATTGTATACAACCAAGTCTTAAATGAATTGTTTTCCGTGAATTTCGGCTTTTTGGTAACCAACTTAAAGAATGTATCTTCTGTCAGCTCTTCCGCAATATGAATATTGTTTACATATCTGTTTATAAACAGCATTAAGCCGTCTTTGTAATCTCTTATTATCTCTGTTATTCCATTGTCATCGCCATTCAGAAAACGGCGGTAGCTACCGGCACCGTTATCCATTCGCTTGCTCCTTTCTTTCGGATTTCACTTATTAAACAATTGTACCATACATTTCTCTTATGAAAAAAATAATATATTTTATATCCGTCTAAAGCCAGTATAACGCATCTTTTTTCGAAGTACAAGCCATAGTTTTGCGGGTTTGAGCGATTTTTTTAGGCCTTTTCAGGACGCTGAATTTTTGGCAGACGCGCAATCTTTAACCGCAATTTTCGGATGATTTTTGTCGGTTAAGGTTATGCGTCTGCCTGTGCTTTTAGAGAAAATCTTCGGGTAAGAATACGCCGTCGGTGAGCTCGCCGTTTTCATCGTACATGTTAAGGCAGTTTTGAAAATTCGCTTTCATGACGATTTCAATTGACTGCTCGTTGTTTACCTCGCTTATCAGAATCACATCTACCAACATCCGAAGGTGTTCATCGCTTATCGCTCCGTCTTTGATAATATCATCTATGAGGTCAATGCTTTGTTTTATCCTTGACTTGCGTTTTCTGATCGTTTCGTCGTAGTTGCGAATGGCATTGATCTCGGCAGTGAACCTGGCGATATCCGCTTCGCACTTTTCCAGCATCTGCGTATAGACATTGGCTGTTCCCTGTCACGTAAGCGTTCAAGCAGTATTGCCTGCTGATCGTTCTTGCGCTGTTCGAGCATATGCTATGACAAACTTATCTACCGAACAGGCGGCAGTTTGATGGCAAAAGAGATTACGCAAATATAGCAGTTGGATAAAAAGAGCACAAAATTAAAAAATTGCCTTTTCATTGGGTAAAAATTACTACACATTAACTAAAGAAAAGGAATTTGATTAAAAATGCCGGTATCGGCAAAAATATGAGCATATTCCGCTCGATTGAATTGATATTTTGCCGATAATGTGGTATAATGATAACAGCAATTCGGAGGTGGGAATATGAAATATCTGTCCGTCAAAGAGGTGGCAATACTTTGGAATACATCGGAGCGCAGCGTGCGCAATTATTGTGCTGCAGGCCGTGTACCCGGTGCGTTCCTTACAGGAAAGACCTGGAACATTCCCGAAAACGCTGAAAAACCTGAAAGAAGCAACAAAAGCAAACCTGTACCGCAGACCTTGCTGGATATTTTGAAGGAAGAAAAACACAGCCGGTTACACGGGGG
The DNA here is from genome assembly GCA_944381095.1 of uncultured Clostridia bacterium. Classification (GTDB taxonomy): domain Bacteria; phylum Bacillota; class Clostridia; order Oscillospirales; family CAG-272; genus SIG673. Next base: position 5,120 of record CALWJW010000094.1, read on the forward strand.
AATTTATCACAAAATACAAATCGAACTGACCTACAACTCCAATCATATTGAAGGCAGCCGTCTTACGCACGATCAGACCCGATATATATTTGAAACTAACACCATAGGCGTAACCGATGAAAGTGTGCGGGTAGATGATATTATTGAAACTTCCAACCATTTTCGCTGTATCGATGAAATTATTGACAGCGCCAAATCACAGCTGAGCGAAAAATTTATAAAACATCTGCATTTTATTTTAAAGACCGGCACAAGCGATGCTAAAAAAGATTGGTTTGCCGTTGGTGAGTATAAAAAGCTGCCTAACGAGGTGGGAGGTACCGAGACTGTATTGCCCGAAAATGTATCTGCTGAAATGAAAAAACTCCTCGTCAGCTACAACAGCAGGGAAAACATAACCCTTGACGACATCATCGGTTTTCATGTGCAGTTTGAACGCATCCATCCTTTCCAGGACGGTAACGGCCGAGTCGGAAGATTGATTATGTTCAAGGAATGCCTTAAACATAATATCGTCCCCTTTATTATTGAGGACAAAATTAAAATGTTCTACTATCGCGGTCTGAAAGAATGGAATTATGAAAAGGGATACCTGACCGATACCTGTCTTTCTGCACAGGATACATTTAAAACTTATCTGGATTACTTCAGAATACCCTACGATAAATAAATTCAAAATCGATAAATTTATTTTTTTAGCCTTGATAATTTTCTTCGGTATAATTCAGATTGAATTATATCCTCCGCTACCTTGTATCTGCTGACGCCGTAACCGGTACGGTCGCGGATAATAATATCTTTCGGGAGTTTGCTTAATATTTTCTTGCTGAAGGTTGTGCCGCCGAAATAAGCGTCAAAGGAAACGACAGGCAGAACAACCCATTCGGGTTCATCATCAATATTCGCGAGATAATATGCCGCAAGGTAAGAAACCGTATCTCTTAAATCATCGGAAACGGCGGATAACTTTTCGGATATATCATAAGGCAGTGTTTCAGGATAAACCTTTAATTCTCCGAGTTCCAGCGCATCGGCAATCATATCATCAAAACGCACAATCCACGCACCTTTTGTGTTTTCCGAGAAAATAGGAATCTGGAATTGTATTACCTTGTTTCGCCACTCGCGGTCAAAACCGTTTTTAATGCTAACGGCATTCCGGTATGCGGATTTACTTGTTTTATTCGGATTGCTTAAAATATAATCTGCAACGCCGTGAACATGGCGGTAAAACCAGCCTTTCCCGTCTTCGGTAACGAGTTCGGGAAACTCGCCGTGCAGCTGATGAAAATCACTTTTATACTGCCACTCTTCACGGGCGGCAGTTTCTTTTTTATCGGGAATACTGCACCAGGCACAAAGCGCTTTATATGCGCGGTCAATATCCGGAGAACTTCCGCCGTGCATATATCCGCGCGCTATAATAGAAAGTATACGCGGAAAACCTTCAAAATCGAGAATGGCGGCAAATGGAATTCTGCCGAGATATGAGTAATCCTGCTTATTTACGGCTGAATATACAGGAATACCTGTATAAGATAAAAATTCCTGCGGTTCGTTAAGCACGGCTTTTCTCCTTCCTCAAAACATTTTCCTCAACATAATCGCAAAGCACGTCCCACATAAAACCGCGTTTTTTAAGAGCCACCGCATACTTGACAGCATCACCCGGATTCATCTTGTTCGAGATAAGCTCAAGACAGGCGCGTATAACAGCATCGCGGAAAGGTTCTGCAGGAGGTTTCTTTAGATAACCGTTAAGCATATAGGAAAGCTCTGTCCGGTCACCTTCGCGGTGAAGTTCTTTGCGCTTCTCTGATTTGTTTTCATCATCAATATCACAGATAATATCTCCGAGCAAACGGTATCCGCCGTGACGGAAATTGCACAGTAGATCGTAATACAATCTGAAATCGGTATCGGGAAGATGACGATTTAAAAAATCATATCGTTCCTCCCGCTCCATCAGATGCCATTTCTCATTGATTATATTTTCTCGGATAACGGATATATAATCCGCTTCTATGTCTGCAAAGGCAGAATAAAGCGAATCGGAACTGTATTTTAACTCCTGTCCCAGTGAATAAAGGATACGCTCAATATCGGTTTGGCGGCGTCTGTTTTTTATAGGCGCCTTGCTTCTGCGTATGCGGTTAAGCGCTTCGTTGTAATCTGCAATAAGACCGTCCGTCCAGGAAAGCAAATCGCTGTCAAGCGTTTCCTTCCAATTGGGAAGAACCGCAAAGGAAAACAATTGGCTGTCAGGTATTGTTATTTTCTTTACAGGTACGGTGTTTTCTTTCAAATTATTCGCAAGGTAAGGCATACGCTCCACGTTGGAAGTAACACTGTCCCAATCAGTATTTTCAATCAGTTCTTTAAGTTTCTTTTTATTTGAAGGCTGATACCAGGCGGTAGAAACATCCTTGTTCTCCTGCAGATTTTTGTATTTTAAAAATATGCTTCTCTCTGCACGACCACTGCCTAAATACCCGGAAAGGTCAGGCTTTATTCCACTCTTTGATGAGTCGATTTCAAGACCGGTAAGGATAGCCAATGTTTCTACTTCCCTGCGGCAGCGCTCACGCTCACCGGCGGCGGAATTTTCATCATAAGCAATAATACTTCTGTCGAGTGCGGCGTTGGAAATCTGACCGATGCGGGAAGAAAAAGTGTTACTGATGGTTTCAAAACGGGCAATATCATCATTGAATTTATGAATCTGCGGTTCGGCAGACGGAATTTTAAGCAGCGGTATATTGCTTCGGTGGTCAAGATCGGCAGAAGCATAATTGCGGCTGACACACTCGTTAACAAGCGGTTCTGAAATGGTGCGGATCAT
>CALWJW010000095.1 GCA_944381095.1 uncultured Clostridia bacterium
GCAAAAATAAAGAAAACCGCACCCAGAAAAGCGCAAACTACGCCTGAAAGTAGTTTGATCAGAAAATAATTTTTCATATTCAGCGAATAACCAAAGGCAAGAGAACAGGTTTGAAGATGTACGGAAAGTCCGGAAAAACCGACAGCAAAAAAAGTCAGCAGACTTACACAGCAGGAAAGTATCGGATAACCCTCGGTCGGTACAGCGGCAAGCGAAGAACAGGCGCCTGTTACTTCAAGAAAGGAAATGAGTAAGGCGGAAAGGAGAACGGGAAGGTGAAGTATCCCGGAAAAATACATGATAAAACCGCTGACAGCGGAAAAAAATATCACAAAACCGCAGATCTTAACGAAATTGAGCGAAGCATCCGACACCGCTCTCGTAACGACCGAATAAAGAGGCTTTTTGTGGACAACGGCAGGTTCGGCAATTACAGTTACCGAATTATTTTTTGAAAATAAAAGGTGGGCTGAAATCAAAGACGCTGTGAGTTGGCAGACATACAGCAGGACGCCGAAAGAGAGACTTCCGAAGAAAGTGCCGCCGATTCCTGCCACAACAAAACCAAGGCCGGCATTATTTGAAACTCCCATAAGTTTTTCGCAGTCGCTTTTTGAAATAGCGCCGTTTTCGTAAAGAGTGAGGGCGTACTTGCTTCCTGTCGGCAAACCGCATATCGAACCGAGCAGGAACACAGTAAAGCCTTTTTCGCTGATACCGGTAAATTTTTCAAAGAGTCTGCCGGCAAAACCGAATGACAAGTGTTCACCTCCGAGTGTAAATATAATTTCTCCGCAGACCATGAAAGGGAAAAGAGAAGGGAGTAACGCAGAATAGCAGATATTAAGGGATTTTTGCACGGAATTTTTGGAAATTTCAGGTAAAAAAACTAATAGAAAAAGGAAAATAAATGCAAAAATCAGGGGACAAAAGTCTCTTAATGCGGTGAAAAATGAAGATTGTTCAGGGAATCCGGATTTTTCAGCAGTTTTTAGAGTATTCAAAGCGAAACCTCCGCATATAATCTTATGAACAAGTATATGTACTTTCTGACTTAAAAATTACGCATATTGATTTAACGAGGAGGAGAAAAGTGAGTAAAGGAGTGAGTTTAAACGAAAGCTGTGCGTTTGTCAGCTCAAACAAAAAAATCACACTGTGCGGTTGCAAGGGTGTCGGAAAATATTCGGAAAACGAAATACAGGTAAAACTAACGGATCTCACTGTGAAGGTGACCGGGGAAAAATTACTTTTATCTACCTATGTCAGCGGTGAAATCGTGATTACGGGTGAGATTGAAAATATCAGTTACACAGAAAAGTAAGGCGGGAAAATATGGTTATAAGCAAAATAATTTCGCTTTCGGAAGGGAAAGCTTTGATTTATGCTGACGCTGAAAACAGAGAAAAGTTTATATCAGTACTTGCAAAAACAGGAGTAAGATCAGTTGTCACTCCGGACACGGAGACGGGCGGAGTAAATGCGGAGTTAAGGCCGGCGGATGTAAAAAAAATCGCACCGATACTTGACAAAAAAGAAATAATGGTATATATTAAAGATGTATGTGGTTTTGCCGGATTTTGCGCAGCAAACAGAAAAAGGGTCGGGGTGCTGCTGGGGATCATTATCTTCTTTGCGATGCTGCTTGTTTCTACATTGTACGTGATGAGAATAGAGGTGAGTGGCAGCAATCTTCTTTCAAAACAGACCGTTATAGATGACCTTGAACAGTTCGGTATAAGTGTGGGCACGAAAATATCTGAAATCGACAAAGATACCTGTGCGGACAGGTTTCTTGCGAAATATCCTGAGTTTTCGTGGGTGGCTATAAATTTCGAAGGTACTACCGCAAGTATCACGTTGAAGGAAAAGGAAACGCAGCAATCTCAGACTGGTGAAAAATATGACTATCTTACAGCCGACAGAGACGGCGTCATAAAAAGCCTGCTGGTTTACAGCGGAAAGGCGGCGGTAAAGCCGGGAAGTGCGGTAAAACGCGGAGATATCCTGATCACAGGTTACATAACGGGGAGCGGTTTGCAGTATGAGGAAACCCCGTCGCTCCGTTATGAGGGAGCGATGGGCTCGGTGATAGCGGAGGTAAAAGAAAACGTAAGCGTGTTTGTTCCTTATCATGAGGAAACTGTATCGGCAGTCAATACTGAGCGCGTCGCGCTTGTAATATCGGTGATAGGCAAAGAGTTTGTATTGGGTAAAATTCCGGAATCGGGAGTTACCGAAACGCCGGAAAAGTATATTGAGGTGTTCGGCGCAGTTGAACTGCCTGTCACGTACAGAGAGATTTATACAGTCGGAGAGACGGTTACGGTTACGGAAAGAGACGTGGCGCAGTCGCGTACCGAAGCCGAAAAGCAAATTTATAAGGCTGTCAGCGAAAGTCTCGGAGAGGCGGAGATAACGGCTTTGAAGGTGACAATGACAGAAGAAAAAGACGGTATCAGAGCGGAGGCAGAATATACATGTCTTTGTGAAATAGCGATTCCGGGTTATGTAAAGCAAAGGGAATGAAAGGAAAAAGATGGCTGAAAAAACATTGAATACCGGGAGCCGGGACGTGATTACGGCACTTTTCGGCGCGTATGATGAAAATGTAAAACTTATTGAGAACAAGTTCGGAGCGGTGATCTGGTCGAGGGAAGGTCAGAGCGGAAATCCCGATGTGGTGATCTCGTGTGAAAAGTCCGATATGCTTGAAAAAGCGGCAACGGCGGTAAAACACCTGCTGAAAAAAGCAGAATATTTCGGGGAAGTCACATTGCAGGATACCGAGTATGTAAGCGATACGGTGCTTTCCGGCAAAGCGGAGGAACTGGAAGAATACGATGCCGGCTGTATATGCGTGACGGCAAAGGGAAAACCGGTACGCCCGAAAACAGCGGGTCAGCAGAAATATATCAGGCTGATAGAAAAAAACACAGTGGTCCTGGCGATAGGACCTGCGGGAACGGGAAAAACTTACCTAGCGGTGGCAATGGCAGTGACTGCGCTCAGAGCAAAAACTGTTTCCAGAATAATACTTACAAGACCGGCGGTTGAGGCGGGAGAAAAACTGGGATATCTTCCGGGTGATCTTCAAAATAAGATCGATCCCTACCTTAGACCGCTTCATGACGCACTGTTCGATATGCTCGGTGCGGAAAATTATCAGAAATATGTAGAAAGAGGGACAATAGAAATTGCGCCGCTTGCCTATATGAGGGGAAGGACGCTTGATGACGCGTTTATAATCGTCGATGAAGGTCAGAATACCACAAGAGAGCAGATGAAAATGATATTGACGAGGCTGGGTAACGGATCAAAAATAGTAGTGACAGGAGATATTACGCAGATAGATCTTCCGAGAGGAAACAGCGGCGGACTTGTGGAAGCGGCGGAGATATTGCAGAATATTGACGGAATAGCTATCCACCGTCTCAGCGAGCGGGACGTTGTCAGACACAGACTTGTCAAGGCGATAATCGGAGCATATGAAAAATCCGAGAGAAAGAAAGCGGCGTCAGATGCCGAAAAACCGAAGAAGCGGTACAGAAAATGAGAAACAGGATCTATATAAATAATGCACAGAAATCGGTGAAAACCGACGCGGCGCTGTACGGACTTATCCGCAGGGCGATAGGACAAGCTCTTAAATACGAGAAATTTCCTAAAAGTGCTGAAATTTCGGTGACTCTTACCGACAATGAAGGAATAAAAAAGCTAAACCGTGATTACAGAAATAAGGAATCGGTGACCGATGTGCTTTCGTTCCCGCTTTACGGCAGTGCAATGGAAGCAGCTGAGGATACTGCCGACGAAGAAACGGCGCCGCTGGGTGATATAGTCATATCGTTGGAAAAGGCGTCAGAACAGGCGAACGAATACGGGCACGGATTTCAAAGGGAAACGGCTTTTTTGTGTGTGCACTCAGTGCTGCATCTTCTCGGCTACGACCATGAAACCGGAGAAGAAGATGAAAAGGAAATGTTTTTCAAGCAGGATGAGATAATGGGACTTCTCGGAATTACAAGGTAAGAGGTGAGAGAGTCGGAATAAGTCAAGGTACGGGAGAGAGAAAGGACGAAAGTAATTGAAAAAAACAGGATTCGTTGCGATAATAGGCAGGCCGAATGTCGGTAAGTCCACGCTTATAAACGCACTGGTGGGTGAAAAATTGGCAATAGTTTCAAGAAAACCGCAGACCACAAGAAACAAAATAACCGGCATACTGACAAGCGGTGAAACTCAGTACGTTTTTATGGATACGCCCGGAATGCACATGCCGAGAACAAAACTCGGTGACAGAATGGTGGAACAGACGGTGAGTGCAATGTCAGGGGTAGACGCTGTGATACTGATGGTAGAACCTATACCTCATCCGGGAGACATAGAGCTCTCACTGATAGAAAAGATTAAATCACTCGGTATTCCGGCGATTCTGGTAATCAACAAAACGGACAAAAGTGACGCAGTAAAAGTCGGAGATACCATAAAAGCCTATGCTCCGCTTTACGGTTTTGATGCCGTTATACCGCTGTCGGCGGCAAAAAAACGGGGTATTGATGCTTTGTTGAAAGAAGTAGACCGCTATATGACTGAGGGAAACTGGTTTTTCCCGGAAGACACTATAACGGATCAGCCGGAAAGAGTGATCGCTTCGGAAATGATACGTGAACAGATACTGAGGTGCTGTGACGATGAAATCCCGCACGGAACAGCGGTAGTGGTGGAAGAATTCAGCGAAGGCAAGTCGATAATCAGAATCAGAGCTCAGATATATTGTGAAAGAAACTCACATAAGGGTATAATAATAGGCAAAAACGGTGAGAACCTCAAACGTATCGGCACAAGAGCAAGGGAAAGCATGGAGAAGTTCTTCGGGATAAAGGTTTTTCTCGATTTATGGGTCAAAGTGAAAGAAAACTGGCGGAACAATGAGGTGCTTCTCAGCGGGTTTGGTTACCGTCCGGAGGAAGACAACTGATGCTTTTCAGGTTCAAAGGATTGGTGCTCAGCGAAAATCCTTGGGGAGAAAGCGACAGGATACTGACGGTTCTGACTGCTGACGCCGGCAAAATACCTGTACTGCTGAAAGGCGGAGCAAGTCTGAAAAACAAGTCGGCTTCTGCGTGTATACCTTTCTGTTACAGCGAGTTTGTAACAGCGGACAGAGGAGGCAGACCTTGGGTAAGGGAGGCATCGGAAAGCGAAAGCTTTGTCAGTATTAGAAAAGACCTTGAACTGACGTCGACGGCATTGTATATCTGCGATATTGCGGATGACGTCTGCGTTGAAAACTCAGACGAATCGGAAATGCTTCAACTTGTGCTGAATACCCTATATGCGCTGGACAGGGGACTGAGAGACAGGCAGGAAATAAAAGCGGCTTTTGAACTCAGAACTGCGGCGGTGTGCGGGTTCAGTCCGGATCTTGTCAGATGCAGCGTTTGCGGCAGAGGTCAGTCGGAAATTATGTACCTGGATGTGATGGACGGAGTGATGCAGTGCTCGGAATGCAGGCGCAGGCAGAACGCTCTGCCGCTTAGAGAAGGTCACAACATGCTGCTGTTTCAGCTTGAAAGACCGCTGCTCGACGTTATGCGATACGTATGCTACGCTGATGCCAAAAAATTTCTTTCATTCGAGTTACCCGAAATATACCGGGAAAGATTTTACACTTACTGCGAAAAGTATCTGCTTAACCACCTTGAAAAGAATTTCCGTACGCTTGATTTTCTTCATTCACTGAAAGCGTTGCCTCAGATCAGGTCAGAAAATACCGATACGCAAAACAAAGGCTCGGGTTGACGTAAATCGTTTCGATTTTTTCCCGAGCTCCTGCCCGGAAACAGACGCCGGCAATTTTCAGTTGCAGTCGCCGAAAGCAAATCTGACATTTTTTTGCGTTTATGAAATTCGCCATCAGAGTGCAGGTAAATAAACTAAGCGCCGGGACTGATGTGAGATCCAAAGTAAGGATAGGGCGTCAGAACTGATATGAAACAGAGATACGGATACTGAGCTTTGAAGTTTATACATAGGACAAGCGTAAGTAAATTGGCGCAATCATCCGGAGCAAGCAATGCGGAGCAGACCGGATGATTTTAAAACATGTGAAATACAAAAGAAAGGCTGAAATATATGAACTACGTAAGTACAAGAGGAAACGGCGGCATAACCACGGCTGCGGGTGCGATCAAACAGGGGCTGGCAAGCGACGGAGGACTTTTTATGCCGGAAAAGCTCCCGCTGCTTGACAGTCAGATGATGGAAAAGCTTTCGGAAATGGAATACCCGGAAAGGGCAGCGACAGTGCTCTCGATGTTTCTTGACGATTACACATATGAAGAACTGCTTGCCGATTGCAGGGAAGCATACGGAGAAAGCCGATTCCCGGGAGGAGCGGCGCCTTGTTCGGCTGTCGGCAGCAGAATGAGAATTCTGGAGCTCTGGCACGGACCTACGGCGGCGTTCAAGGACATGGCGCTCCAAATCATGCCGAGACTGTTTGTACGGGCACTGAAAAAAACCGGGGAGAAAAAAACCGCGCTTATTCTGGTGGCTACGTCGGGAGATACCGGAAAAGCCGCGCTCGAAGGATACAAAGATGTGGAAGGCGTAAAGATCGCGGTGTATTATCCCGTGCACGGAGTCAGCCGCGTACAACAGCTCCAGATGGTAACACAGGAGGGAAACAACGTACAGGTATACGCCGTCAAAGGAAATTTTGACGATGCCCAGACAGGAGTAAAGAAGATTTTTTCGGACGCAGAACAGATAAATGCCGCTGCTGAAAGGGGTTATTTTTTCTCGTCTGCGAACTCAATAAACTGGGGACGTCTGGCGCCGCAGATAGTTTATTATATTTCGGCATATTGTGACCTTGCGGCAAGCGGTGATATAAAATACGGGGAAAAGGTCGACATATGCGTTCCGACAGGAAATTTCGGAAATATTTTCGCTGCGTACATAGCGAAAAAGATGGGACTTCCGGTAGGAAAGCTTATATGTGCGTCGAATAAAAACAACATCCTGACGGATTTTCTGAGCACGGGAACATACGACAGAAACCGCAGTTTCTATACAACTATGTCGCCGTCTATGGATATACTTATTTCCTCAAATCTTGAAAGACTTCTTTATCTGGTTGCCGGAAGCAAAGCAACGGCGAAGTATATGAAAGAGCTGTCCGAGAAAGGGAAATATACCGTAGACAGTGATGTATACGAAAAGATAAAGGAGGATTTTGTCGGATACTTCTGCGATGAGGAAAAGACTTCGGAAACCGTTGATAAGATTTACCGGGAGTACGGATATCTCTCTGATACCCATTCGGCGGTGGCAATAAACGCCGCTCTGAAATATTCGGAGGAAACAAAGGGCGAGGGAAAGATAATTGTGGCGTCGACCGCCAGCCCATACAAATTTGCATCGTCAGTATATGAGGCGATTACCAAGACGAAGGCGCCTGAGGGACCGGAAGCACTCGAAGCACTCGAAAAACTGACCGGAGTTGATATACCTGCGCCGTTATCCGGACTTGACAGGAAACAAATCAGGTTCGACAGAGTGATAGAAGTGAGCGAGATGCCGGAAACCGTCAGGGAAAACACAAGATAAGCACCGTTTAAAGGAAAGCGATGTACGTTTGATAACCGGTCAAGGTTAAGCAGTGGGATTCAAACGGATAATCCGCCTGATCTGTCAGTGTAGCAGAGGTGATTTTCGGGCGCTCTGCAAACGATCAAAAGTTTTTTGCCGAAAACTCCGGAATGGCAAAAAAACCG
>CALWJW010000096.1 GCA_944381095.1 uncultured Clostridia bacterium
GAAAGTGAAGTTTTTCATTACACAAGATCAATAGTAGATGTTAAGGAAATTGTTGATTTTGGAGAATGGTATCATATTTTCTTTTATTTTGAGCAACGAAACGGTCATTTCGTTTGTCAAAAAAATTTATTATCCAAGGGCACAATTGATGAATTTGAAAAACTTTTTGAAGGCAAAATAATACGTAAGAATAACAAGATGCGTCCCAATTCTTAACTTATACAACTCCCAATGTTAAGGTACTACGGTACTTTGATATTGGGAGTTTTCTTCTCTTGACAAAACCTACGTATTCAGTTATAATAATAGCTGGAAGGACCAGTTAACTAAGCTCACCGTAAACGGCACTGTCGAAGAATTTGAATATGATGCTCTTGGTAATCCTACAATATACCGTGGAAAAACACTTGAATGGTGTGACGTAAATAAACTTGCAAGTTACAATGGTAACGAATTTGCCTACAATACAGCAGGAATGCGCATTGCGAAAAACGCTATCACATACGAATACGATGGCGACAAGCTTTGGAAAGAACACCGTTCAAACGGTACTATTGAATATCTATACGGACTTGACGGCATTATTGGCTTTAAGTACGGTGAAGATTACTATTTCTATCAGAAGAACCTGCAGGGTGACGTAATCGAAGTTATTAATCGTAGCGGTATAACTGTTGCTAATTACTCATATGATGCATGGGGCAATCATAAGGTTTATAATGCTTCTTGGGTTGAGAACACTTCCGCTGATTTTATTGGTAATATTAATCCGATCAGATATCGCGGATATTATTTCGATACTGAAACAAAACTTTACTATCTCGAAACAAGATATTACGATCCCGAAACTGGCAGATTTATACGCCCGGCAGATGTATCAAGTTTAAATCCATCAAGTATCAATGGACTAAATCTATACAGTTATGCGAATAATAATCCAATCAGCATTGCTTATAGTAGTTCTGGTGCTGGTGGAAGTTCTAGCGGCGTAATGGTTAATTCATTGGCATTAGGTGGAATTATCACTCCTATAATTGGTACTCTGAATCAAAGCTTTTGTTGGCCTAATTTAGATTTTTTAGGAACAGGGTTTGGTTATATTGAAAATTCGTTTTCAATGGTTGCTGGTGTAATTGATGGAGTTCGAAAGATTAAACACTTAAATAAATTAGCTGGGTTAGATAAAGCGTCAAACTGGTTGATGGGAATTGGAATTGGTATTAATGTTGGATTAAGTTTTTACAATAATTTAACTAATTCCAATTTAACGGGATCACAAAAAGCGGGTAATATAGTCGGTGATATAGTATATATAGCAGCAAGTAGTGCGGCAACATGGGGGATATCTGCTTTAACTGCTATGATACCTGTTGTTGGACCATTTATAGCACCTATTGTTGGTTTTGGATTTGGAACAGCATTTGATCAGTTCTGGCATGGGGAAAATATTTTTGGAATAGATGGTTTTTCTTTAAATCCTGGAGGTAAATCAATTGATAAATGGATTAAAGATTTTCTAACCGAGCTTTTTGGAGGTTAATTGTTATGAAAAATAAATATAGTGGATTATCAACCGAAGAACAATTAAAACGATATAAAAAAGAAAATAAAACATTATTAATTAGTGCTATTATTTGTTCTATTGTTATTGTTGTTATTTCAATTTTGTTTTTTGTGTATGAACTAGATAAAACTATATCAATTGGCTTTTTAGTATTATTACCTTTTTCTTGGTGGATAGGTTATTATATTCCTAAAAAAGAAAATGATAAAAAAATTAAAAAACTAGAGGAAAAACAATAAAATTGTAAAAAAGATACGACAAGCTTCAATATGCTACACAACCACTCCCGATATAAAGGTACTACTGTATCTTAATATCGGGAGTTTTCTTGACAAATCTTACAGTTTCATATATAATACAGGCAGAAGAGCTCAGCTCGATTCCATAACCTATAATGATGGAACGAGTGAGAACTTCAGCTATGACGGTTTAGGTAATCCTACAACATACCGTGGAAAGACACTTGTTTGGAGCAAAGTAAATCTGAATCTGGTGGAAGTCTTACCATTGGCCTCAACTTGGGATTAATTTTCGGAGGCACTAAAAGTCTTGGAAAGCAAACCATACACTTAGGAATCTTCAGTATAAGTTGGAGACCGTAATTTAAGGAGAAATTTATTATGTTAAAGTACTATAAGCTTCAAACAATATTATCTTTTATACCAATCATTAATGCGCTTTCAATAATCATATTTATGATCCAAGTATTCAATTTTAAATACTATTTGAAGGCATGGGAAATAATGATTTCTTTCCTAGTTCCTGTACTGCCAATGTTTATTTTAGACTCACCAATGGATCATCTTTTTTCTATCTTGACTAATGTAATAAATAACAGCATTTTATCCTCATATATTATGGGATATTTTATGCTTTTAATTTTTTGCATTGGTATATTATTAGTTGAAAAATATCTAAATAAACTTATCGAAAAAAGAAATAATAAATAACTTTTATGTTGTGGTTGAAGTTAATGAGAACTAAACATAAAATTTCTAAAACAAACGATACAATTTAAATTGTACTGTTACGTCGGTGTAACCTTTGTTACACCGACGTTTTCTTTTATTTGACAAATCCTACAGTTTCGTGTATAATACAGGTAGACGAGATCAGCTCACTTCCCTGTCCTACAATGAGGGAACGAGTGAGAGTTTCAGTTATGACGGTTTAGGTAATCCTACAACATACCGTGGAAAAATACTTGAATGGTGTGACGTAAATAAACTTGCAAGTTACAATGGTAACGAATTTGCCTACAATGCAGGAGGAAAAACAATGAAAAAATTTGTTCCATTAAAATATATATTAGGAATGATTGCATTGTTCTTGATTATTCCAATGTCAATAATTTTATTAATAGCATTTGTTATAGGATATAACGATTTTACTGTTGCAATTAGTATCTTTTTAGGCGCATTGGTTATTTCAGGGCCATTTACCTATTTTCATAATCAAGAATGTGCTTCAATTGTTATTCATAATAATACAATAACAAATTATATATCCGATGGAACAGACAATTTTGGATGGTGTGAAGAACTATCAAAAGTAAAAAAAGTACAAATAGTTGATAAAATAGAAGTTCAAAAGTATTTTAAACAATTTAATAAAAAACAAGCTATATTAATTGATTTTGGTAACTGTAACATAAAATATATCTATATAGGATTGTTTTCAAAAAGCCAGATACGTAAACTTATAGAACTAATTTCTCCAAATTAAAAATTATTTTACTCCCGATATAGGATACTACCGTATCTTCATATCGGGAGTTTTTATTTAAACATGACCATTTCTGTCAGGTTTAAGTGGTAAAATTAAAATAGAAAATACATTGCACCACGAAAGGATAAACAGAAATGGAAGAAAAAATCAAAACTATCGAAAACATTGCAAATGAGAGAATAAAGTTTGATGAGCACTCTCGTATTATTTACAGAGAAATAACCAACAATGAAGGAGAATTAATCGACTCGGATAGATATAAGTATTTTACCGGCCAAAAGCATCCTATAGGAGTCTCAAAATACACATTCTTGGGAAAAAGTAAAACTTCATTGCTTTCTTCCGATACAATAGCAAACGCAATAACAGAGGAAACTTCATACACTGTTGATGTGTTGGTTTTGGGCGACAGTGAAAGTTACTGTTCTTTCATACCGATGAAAATCTGGGAACAGCACGGTATAACATCATACTGCTGCGGAACACCTGCACAAAAATTGAACTACTCCTATTATCTACTTCAAAAAGCTTTTGCCAACCAATCACCAAAGGTTGTTTTGCTTGAAACCAATGCGCTTTTCCGAAATTTCGATTCATACGGCAAATTGGTTCAGAAAGCCGACAGATTATTTTCGGTATTTACCCATCACAACAGGTGGAAATTACGAAATGACAGTTCGGAAGACGCTTCTTCAGGTTATGTGGATATTGACAATTCAAAGGGTTATCGTTTTACCACAAGAATTGCCTCCGCCGAAAACACTGATTATATGAAAACTAACAAAATTTCCGCTGTAATCTCACCGGCTAACCGACGGACCATCGAGAAAATCCTGTCTTTTTGCAGTGAAAACGGAGCCGAACTGATTCTCGTCAGTGCCCCAAGTACATTGAATTGGAATCAGGACAGACATGACGCCGTCAGTAAGTTGTCAAAAGAGCTGAACATAAATTTCGTTGATCTCAACCTACTTAACGATGATATTAAGATAGACTGGCGTAAAGACACAAGAGACAAAGGAGACCATCTCAACTACTTCGGAGCCGAAAAAGTGACTGCTTTTTTGGGCAAATATCTCAGTGAAACCGGTTATTTCTCTGACAGAAAAAATGATGAACGTTTCAAAAGCTGGAATGACGCTTCTGAAAATTTCAACCGCACCGTTTCAGAAATCAGGAAACATGAAAAAAGCTGAGACTAAAAGCTGACAGCACAGTTTGTACTGACCTAACAGCGTCAGGTAAAGGCGCTTTAAAATACATCCACGTGTTTGTCAGTTTTGCAAAATTATAATGAATCTCAGCTCTGCTTAAACAAAGAAATGCTGAAAATAATTTGAAATTAAATGTAAATTATTGCCGGCGGTACTTGACATTTATATTTTTTTGTTTTATAATTAGCTTAATCTTATATCGGCAAAGCAGTCGTGAGGCTGTGACGCAAAGCTATAGGGTCATACTGTATGACAGCCAGTTGCAATTTTTTTAAATTGCAACTTTTTTTGTTTTCCGGACAAACAATTTTTGCTTATGCCGGATCATTAAATTTCCGAAAGGAGTTTTGATGTATGAAAAAGAAGTTTCCGTTGATCTCAGCTGTTACTTTTTTACTTATCACTGTCATTCTGACCGAAACAGTTATTTCCTACGCATGGCTTTCACTCGGAAAGATTACTCCCGGCGGATTTTTAAGCCTGAATGCTGATAAGCTTAGTCTCCCGGAATTTACGATGTGGATCTATGACCGCGAAAACTCAACCTCCGAATCTCACGCATATAAAACCATAAACAACAAAGACAATCAGGAATATTGCATTACCCCCGTTGAGGTTGCCGAACAGAATGTAAACGGTTTTACCAAGTTTGAAATTCGACTTGATGATCTTCATTTCGGCAATGTAGATAACCTGCTTTTGCTTCACGAAAGCAATTACGTTTACATGTGTTTCAGATTTCACGTTCCGGAGCATGGAAATAATAAGCTGAGAATGAATTTCAGCTTTTCTGACGGAAATGACTTCGTTACGTTATACGGAAAAAATGTTTCGGGCGGAGACAGCCTTGACGGCAGTGTATATTCTTCAATCACTGAGGATGGAGTTTTGTCTGAGATCCACTCTCTTAACGAAACGTTTCCGTTATTAGGTTTTTCGTACTGTCTTACCTTGGATGAAGCCGATTTCGCCTCACTCGATTACTCCGGATTCCACAGCTTCGGCACCCCTGTTGAACTTAATTCAGATGAGCTTGCGGTTTTCGGCTCCTCTGATTATTATTGTCTGTATATCCGGCTTTCACCTGACCTTAATGCTTTGAGTCAAATGGCAACCACAATAAATCAATATATGCCCTGTATTCTTATTTTCAAAACAATTCTTGAAGTGGAAGTGAGATAATCTTTACGGCAGAGAGGATTTGTGAATGTTAAGAAAACAATTTACTTTATTGAAAACTGTAAGAGCGGTTATTATTATTTTCGCTTTGCTTTTTTTGCTGTCAGCTTCTGTTGTGACTTTTTCATATTTTTCCTCCCGTCCGAGAGTCTATACCCCGGACGGCAACTCACAGTTTGCATCTGTCGGTATGCAGATCTCACTGCTTTTTGATAAGCTTTCTTCCTCGGCAGTCGCGGACGGCACAGACATCGGAATATACGATCATACTGAAACCTCTGCTGACGGCAGTACATTAGATGTTAATTTCACATTTGACAGTACCGCCGAATGGGGCTCCGCCAGAAACCCGTACATCATATCCGACATAAGACACATGCAGAATCTCTATGCCCTTCAGGAAATCGGTTATTTCAAGGCGCTTTATCCTTGCATTGCAAATTCTGAGTACACGGAAAAAGACGGAACTGAAATTCCCTACTTTCTCGTATGCACACCGGAAGGCAAACCAGTCACTATCGACGGTACTTTAAGCGACGGTACCTCTCTTGAAATGGCTCCTATCGGGAACGATAACTTCCCTTTTATCGGCTACGTCGGCGGAGCATTCCGGCTTTACGATGAAAACGGTCAGCCTTACCTTACTGAGATAGGTACTACCGGAAAAAGCTCTCCGGTTTCGGTATTGCACAATCTGACCGTCAGCTCGGATACTGATATCCCTGACGTCGGACTTTTCGGCACTATCGGATTCATCGGCGAAGAACCGACGACTACCGATTCACAGGGAAATACAGTTATTGACCAGACAGCTTCATTTAACGCCAATACATCTTCTGTATGCAACCTCGTTCTTTCCGACATTACCGTCGCAGTAAGCGAGCCCTCGCCATGGCAGACAGTTTCCGACGCAATACACAGGTTTGCATACAGCATTCTCGGAGAATCATCAAGTGCCGATGTTCCTCACGAAAATCACCATATCGGTATTCTTGCCGGTCACGTTGAATACACAAGTGTTGAAAAAATCAGTGTTTACTATTCAGGTCCGGACGTTAAAGCGATCGATCTGACGCATACAGGTCAATCGGAAAACGGCGAATACGCAAATTACCTTTCTTCATCGGGAATTATCGGATTCCTTTACAGTATGAACCCGGATAGAACTGAAAACGGAATGATCTCTTGCGGGTCCGGTACAAATACAAGCGATCTCTCGATTGCCAACAACGGCATCGGAACCGGCGGTGGACTTATTTCCGGCACAGGAAGAGGATACGTTGCAGCAGCCAATATTTTTGACGCTTATTCTTATACCGACGACAACAGGCAGTCCGGTCAGACTGTCTGGAATTATTCCTACGAACTGAATAATACAGCGGTAACCGGATACGGAATAATGATCAACTTCGACAGCACGCAGAATTATACTCTGACTGACGGTACGCCTGTGACAGTTAACCCCGACGGAAGCGTCACGGCAGACGGTAATACCTGGACCGACTGGATTTGCAGAAAAAACAGCGGAAGCAACGAAGCTCCGCAGTACAGTTATTTTTACGGAAATACAGATACACCCCTGACCGAATTTACCGAAACCGACCTGCTTATAAAATCTGCGGTAAACCAGAACGGTGACCTGCTTAGCACCGAATGGGTAAGAAACCGACTGCTGTGGGGTACAGAAAATACCGGACGCTATTACTTCTACGACGGCGTTTTCACATTTGCACTTTCATCCGACAGTGATACTATTGAAGATACATGGAAAAATGATTCCGCCGACACCATTGTGCTCGGCGACAACAACGATGCTTCATGGTCAGCCGACACCACAAAAGGAAACAATCTTGTGGTAGCCTATATTGAACCTATAAAGTCGCTGTCTGAGCTGAACGCCGCCGCAAAGGACGGTGAAAAAATATTCATTATGACAAAACCTACAAGTACAACATCGTTTCTGATGACACTGGACGAGCCAAGCCAGTCAAATTTCAGTATCTGGAATCCCTCAACTTGGGGCGACGGAAATTATACGACAACCGGAATCCCTGAAAGCTTCGCGACCGAGGCAATGATTA
>CALWJW010000097.1 GCA_944381095.1 uncultured Clostridia bacterium
TAAAAACGGTTGCGTACTGGTATCAGACCTTACCGTCCCCGGAATTCCCTAAGCTTCCGTCCGCGGACGAACTCGAATTTGTATAGAAACTCACACATTTCATTCTGCTTTGTCGCAAAGCAAAATTTACCGCCGGACTTATAACGCTCCGGCGGTCGGTTTAATTTTTTATTACTTTTGAATCAGACAACGGAATCATCACGACATCTTTCAGGATATAATAGTTGTAAATTGCTGTTATTATAACAATTTTTGTGTTTTGTTGCTTACTCGCTTGTTTGATAACCAGCTGTAAATAAATATAATTTTTTTGCCCGGATAAAAAACCGGCATAAGTAATTTTTCCCGTTAGTTCAGGGAAATAAGCATTTTGACAAAAGTCTATTCAGCAAAACACGATTCATATCTGTCGCATTCTGATACGTCTGAACTCCCTCGGAGTCAAACCCGTTTCTGCGCTGAATTTTCTTGAAAAATAAAACTGATCGCAAAAACCGAGACTGTCGCTGATTTCACCTATGCTCAGTTCACTGTATGTGAGCAGAGTTTTGGCTTTACTCATCAGCATTTCATCAATATATTTCGTAACACTCTGTCCTACCTCGTCTTTGAACAGTCTGCAAAGTTTACTTTCCGAGCAAAGCGCCGCTCTCGCTACATCTGAAACCCTTATACTGGCGTTAAGATTGCTCATTATAAACGATTTGGACTTGACAACAGCGTCAGAAAAGGTTTTTTTATGACTGTTTTTTCCCGCAAGCAACCGATAAAACCGGCATACCGTTCCGAATATTTCACTTTTTAATATCATCAGCTCTCCCGGGTCATCCGATAAGTACGATTCAATAAGTTTTTGAGTTTCCATGACAGGATACGGCAACCAACCGAAATCAACACAGTTCTGAAAAGCGTCTCCATGTCCCTCGCTAACCTTAATGTTGATATGAAAAAACAGTTTCGTCACGGACGGCGTGCTGTAATATCCGTATTTCTTTCCGCACGGTGCAAAATAAACGTTCCCGGGTTTCATTTCAATATTGCCGTCCGATGATGTCAAAAATCCGCTTCCGCCTGTTACAAAATAAAGCCTTGAAAAAGGCGCATAAAGCGGCTCCTGAACCCATTCTTCGTCAGTCGAAACAACTCCGCTCATCGAAATATCCATATTTGCAAAGCCGCTTTGCTCCACAAAAAACGTAGATGTTGTTATTTCCATTGCTATTTCCCCATGGCACCAAAACTTATGTGCCGAAAAATCCATAAAATTTACCGAAAAAGACATTTTAAAAAAATCGTGTTATGCTATAATGCAATTGTGAGGGTAAAAGGACTTCTGTGCTCCGTAGCCGATTTTAACACAAAGGCGCGGTATTGTCAATATCAGTAAATCATTCATCGGTGGGGTTATTCTTATTTTAATGTCAGCAAGGCTGCGGCATACCGTCAGAACTGACCGGATTTTCATCAGAAAATTGATGTTTACGACAAATACGGAAATTCAAGCGGAATAAGTATAACTGAATTTCAGCGCAAATCCTTAAAGGCAAAAATCTTGCGTATGCCGGATTTAACAGTCATTTTCCGTTGATTACATTTAAACACTGAATGGCTTGCATTTGTGTAATTGCGGATATAACCTGAAAATACGGTTGTACCGAGAGTTTCTCAGTGCGACATTGTTGCACGCAGATCGGGCACTCCGCAGCCGTAGTCCGCAAATACGGCAGATCAGAAAATTTCCGGCGTTATAATCAATGAGATCGGAGTCGCAAAAAAAGCAGTTAACAGCAAATATTTGCGGTAATCAAAACAGTATTGTTAAAGAGCAGAAAGGAAAGAAAACATGTCAAGTTACGTTACCAGAAAAACTCCGGGAAATACCGATTGGTTTGTTGCAGACCGTTTCGGAATGTTTATTCACTGGGGACTGTATTCAATGCCGGCAAGGCACGAATGGATAAAAACAAGAGAAAAAATTTCCGAAGAAAAGTACGACAAATATTTCAAATATTTCAATCCCGATATGTTCGACGCCAAAGAGTGGGCAAGGCAGGCAAAGAACGCCGGAATGAAATATGCGGTTCTTACCACAAAACATCATGAAGGCTTCTGCATGTTTGACTCAAAGTTTACCGACTACAAATGCACAAATACACCTTGCGGAAGAGACCTTGTACGTGAATATGTCGACGCATTCAGAGCCGAGGGAATACGAATCGGTTTCTACTATTCCCTTATCGACTGGCACCATCCGGAATTCCCGATAGATCAGATACATCCTCGCCGTGACGATCCCGATGCTTACGAAAAAAGCAAAGACCGCGACATGAAAAAATATGCGCAGTACATGAGAGACCAGGTGACCGAGCTGCTTACAAACTATGGAAAAATAGACATACTCTGGTTTGACTTTTCATACAAAAAAGACCCGAAATTCCCGGATTGGATGAAGGGAAAAGGAAAAGATGAGTGGGAGGCGGAAAAGCTTATTGCTACCGCAAGAGCTTTGCAACCGGAAATTATAATCGATAACCGTACAGAAATTGAACAGGACCTCTGGACCCCCGAACAGTATCAGCCCCAGAAATGGATAACTCATCCGGAAACAGGAGAAAAGGTAGTTTGGGAAGCTTGCCAGACTTTTTCCGGATCCTGGGGATATCACCGTGACGAATCGACCTGGAAGTCACCGGAAATGCTGATTCAAATGCTGATAAACACTGTTTCAATAGGCGGAAATCTGCTCATGAACGTCGGACCTACATCAAGAGGATACTTTGATAAGCGTGCCGAGGAAGCCCTCAAAGTGTACGGAGAGTGGATGAAATACAACAGCAGATCGATCTACAACTGCACTATGGCAGAACCGGAATTCAAAGCTCCGTTCGGCTGCCGCTTGACCCAAAGCAACTGCGGAAAACGTCTGTACATACATCTCTTTGATTATCCGTTCAAATTCCTCGAACTACCGGGATTTGCCGGTAAAGTCGATTATGCTCAGTTTTTGCATGACGGAAGTGAACTCCTGTTCAGGGAAAAAACACCCGGACATTTCAGCGAAGGTCAATCAAGTTCCGATGATCTGCTGGTAATTACACTTCCTGAGGTAAAGCCGAATGTTGTCGTGCCCGTTATTGAACTTTTCCTCAAATAATTCCACGCTTTTTGAAAAAAGCTCGTACTTTTTTGAAAAAAAGTACGCACTTACTTTTTTGGAAAAAAGTAAGCAAAAAACTTTTCTGGCAGTTAGGTCTTGCTTAAATTTATATGTTCCGGGAAGAGAATGAACGACAAAATCTGATGAAACGGTAAAGACTCCAACAAATCCAAATGTAGAGAAGTTTTCCGCTTTTTGAAAAAAGCTCGTACTTTTTTGAAAAAAAGTACGCAAAAAACTTTTCCGGAGGTCAGGTGCTGTGCAAATTTATTTGTTCCGGGAAGAAGCTGAATAACATAATCAGATGAAACGGGTAATATTCCAACAAATCCAAATGTAGAGAAGTTTTTGCCAAGCTTTTTTCAAAAAGCGGGGAGAAGTTTTTGCCAAGCTTTTTTCAAAAAGCGGGGAGAAGTTTTTGCCAAGCTTTTTTCAAAAAGCGGGGGGGAGGAATGAGTTGTAATGAAAAAACTAAAAGAATATATTGAACAAGCGGGAAATGTCAGACCGAGCGAGCGTCAGCTGAGAAAACTGCACGAAAACCCTTTTTACGCATTCATTCATTTCAGCCCGAACACTTACACAGGGCTTGAATGGGGAACAGGAAAGGAAGACCCGGCAATTTTCAATCCCACCGAACTTGATTGCGATCAATGGGTGGAAGCTATAAAATCGGCGGGTATGACCGGTGCTGTTATAACCGCCAAACATCATGACGGTTTTTGTCTTTGGCAGACAAAGTACACAGAGCATTGCATAAGAAACAGTCCGTACAAAAACGGTAATGGTGATATAGTAAGAGAATTTGCCGACGCCTGCCGCAGAGGCGGTATAAAATTCGGATTTTATCTTTCGCCGTGGGACAGAAATTCAAAATACTACGGAACCTCAGAATACAATGACTATTACAAAAACCAACTCACAGAACTGCTTACCGGCTACGGAGAAGTTTTTCACGTATGGTTTGACGGCGCTTGCGGAGAAGGTCCGAACGGCAAAAAACAGGTTTACGACTACCCGGGATATATTGAGCTGATACGTAAATATCAGCCGGGCGCGACGATTTTCAACGATCACGGTCCGGACATCCGTTGGTGCGGAAACGAATCCGGTTCTGCGAGATATGCTGAGTGGGCTGTCGTACCGAAGGAGCTGTGCTACCTAAACGACAATGTCCAGACAGAAGCCGGACCGCTTGAAGGAAGCCTCGACGTTATATACAACACCGACACAGATATAGGAAGCCTTGAAAACATATTGTATTCAAAAGGACTTGTTTTCTGCCCGTCTGAAATAGATATGTCTATAAGACCGGGATGGTTTTATCACCCGAACGAAGAGCCTCACTCACTGCAAAGGCTGTTTGACACCTATCTCAGATCGGTAGGCGGCAATACAACATTCAATCTCAATATTCCTCCGATGCCAAACGGCAGATTTGACGACAGGGACGTACAGAGACTCAAAGAACTGGGAGAAAAAATAAAAACCGAGTTTTCAGTAAACCTTGCAGAAGGCGCAAAGGTTACTGCAAAAGAGACCGGTTTCGGTCAGGCTGCCATTGAAATCAAGCTGCCGGAGCAGAAAAAAATTTCTTACATTGTACTGCGCGAAAGGATCGGACAGGGACAACGTATTGAGAGTTTCAAGATATTCGGAAACAACCCGCAGCGGAGTATTTTTGATTCCAGTACCGTAGGAAACATGAAGATATGTAAAGTAAACACAGTAAGCGACACCGTGACGGTAAAAATCACAGCTGCAAGAGGTGAGCCGCTGCTTGCTCCCGTAGAAATTTACTGATTCGCAAAAATCCGTAAAACAATGACGTTTTTTTGGAGGTTCATACAATTTGCATCTTTAACAAAAAACCGACTCAGCTTACAAGCCGAGCCGGTTTTTCCAGTAATACGTTTAAAAATAATTCAACGGATAAGTTTTCCGAATACGGCATTTGAAATTAAAACTTACTTCTCTGTTTTTCTGCACTTTACTTGCAGATCTGACAGTAAGTTTTCCGCCAATCATAGCTTAAACCCGGAATCTTTGATTCCGGCGTTTGAGTTACGGCTTTGTTTTTTTCCGTCAATCAACCTTAAAACGGATGCAATTCTCAACCCCCGCCGCTCACAGGCAGTTCAGCCCGATTTTTTATCCGTTTAAACTCAGCAACATCACACAACCCCGAAAATTGACACATTTTCCGATTTCAATCGAACCCGCAACCGACAATATAATATATTCTGCCAATAGATCCGGTTTAGGAGCGATTCAGGCAACGTCAAAAACGCTTCTTCCATTTTCCGGGCGCGGCGCCCTTTATTTTTCTGAAAACCGAGATAAAATACACAGGATCGGAATAACCGCATTTCAGAGCAACGTCGGTAATTTTCATTCCGGGATCTTCAATCATCAGACGTTCTGCCTTTCTGATCCTTAACTGCGTAAGGTATTTCGAAAAATTAAATCCGGTCACTTTTACAAACTGTTTTGAAAAATATCCGGGACTCAGTCCGAACTTTGCCGAGACAGAAATAAGAGTCATATCCTCACCGCAGTGATTTTCCATAAACCGGACTGATTCAGTTATTGTTTTTTCCGTTCCGGTAGTCTGCGCCGGTTCACCGGCAGTGTCCGAAAGCCTCGCAAGTGTCAGCGCAAGCAGATTCATCCGGCAAAACAGCGATTCCTCACGGTACGGAGTATCAGCCGGGCGCATATACTCCTCATAAATGTTTCCGACAAGCGAAAAAACTTCTTTGCCGCAATTTTTCAGCACCCGTCCCTCTGAAAATATCAAAAGAAGCTCCGGCATGATCGCTTCGTCCCCGAAAAATATATTTATTCGCTCCACTTTCTTTTCCGGCTGATATATGGTTTTGTGAAGCTCGCCTTTCGGCACAATCACAACGTCCCCGGCTGACGCCTTGTATATTTTTCCGGAAATAAAATAACGCACTTCTCCGCTGAGGAGACAGTAAACTTCGGTATAGAGATGATAATGCTGCTTTTTCATAGTCACAGGTATAACACGGCTGACTTTGCTTATCTCAATGAATTTTTCCATAAAATTCCCCTTTTGCGCCTTATATTCAGTCCGGCTGCAACAGTCACGTGAGAAACGCTTATACGCTACCACATTATAGCAGTATGTCGGAAAAAAATCAAGCCGTTTTTTTATGTTTTTATTTTAAAACGGCTGTTTTTTTATGGAAAGTATTATTTTTTTGTCGTATAATTACACTATCTTAGGAGGTGTTTTATGAAACTCGGTTTATGTACATCAACAGAGAAAGCTTCGACTGCGTTTGAAGCCGGAGCGGATTATTATGAAATTTCGGCGTCGGGAGAGCTTAATGATATAACGGATGCCGAATATGAGACCCTGAGAAACAAAGTATTGTCTGACGAAAAAATAAAACCGCTGAGCGCTAACGGTCTGGTAAGCGCGACGGTAAGGCTTTGCGGTTCCGAAGCTGACTGCGAAAAAATCACGGCATACGCCGAAAAAGTTTTCAGAAGAGCGAGCGGTCTCGGTATAAAAATGCTGGTTTTCGGTTCAGGAAAGGCTCGTGAAGTTCCGGACGGGTATCCTTTTGACAAGGCTTATTCGGAGCTGCTGACAGCCGCCGGTATTTTTTCCGATGTTGCAGAAAAATACGGTCAGACGCTGGCACTTGAACCTCTGCGCAAAAAGGAGTGTAACATAATAAATACAGTAGCCGAAGGAGCCGAATTTGTGCGGAAAACAGACAGAAGTAATTTCCGGCTTCTTGCGGATTTCTACCATGTTTCGGAAAACGGAGAAGATTTCAGCGCCATAGAGAAAAACGCCGATATTATAGTGCATCTTCATATTTGCAGCAGAGAAAGAGGAGTAATCAGAGACTGCGACAGAGGGTATGTAAAGGAAATATCCGACCTGCTCAAAAAGATCGGTTACACGGGAGCTGTCAGCTATGAAGGCGGCAAAGGCAAAGACAGTGATGAACTGATGCATATGTTTAAGATACTCAGGGAATATTTCTGTTGATGGAATTTGCGCAGTGCCGGTCTTTCAGTTTGACTTCGGTTTAGCCATTCGAAGCGTTAATTGCCTGCAATATTTGACGTCTGTTAAGCCATTTGGGTGCGTTCATTGCCTGCAATATTTGACGTCGGTTAAGCCGTTTAGGTGTATCAAATGACTTTAAAAAACTAAATCGGGCGTAAATAATTTCCGATACTCGGAAGTAAATCTCTCTTCATCTTCAAAAAAAACCGGAACTGTGCCGACTTTGTAACCTCGGATTTTTCCCCACAGTACCCGGTATAAGCGTTTAAATTTACGGAAAAATCAGCGATTATTTTCACGCAAGCAAAATTGAATACCGACATAAAAAACCGTTCCGGATAAAACCGGAACGGTTTTTGTAATTCTTTACATGTTTTTCTGTCAGCCCGGCCGCGCACGACCGTAAAAACGTAAAGCCGGCAAATTATTCGGCTTTTTCGTCCGAAGCCTCTTTTACAGGTTCTTCGGCTTTTTCCTCAG
>CALWJW010000098.1 GCA_944381095.1 uncultured Clostridia bacterium
TGTCAGGCTCTATGTCCATTATTTCGCAGAAACGGTCGATTCCCGTCATACCTCTTTGAAATTGCTCGGCAAATTCAACGATCCGACGTATCGATGTAAGCAGAGTAGTGACAAACATAAGATAAGCCACATAATCGGGAGCGGTAATTTTACCGTTCAGCATGAAAAAACCGCCCGCTGTGACCACCACAACATACATGATCCCGTCAAAAAGTCTTGTTGATGACTGAAATCCTGCCATTATTCTGTAAACCTTGGCTTTGATATCAAGAAATTTATTGTTGCCTGCTTCAAATTTTTTCTGTTCAATTTCTTCGTTGGCATAGGATTTGACGACCCTTATACCGAGCAGGCTGTCTTCGACCTGTGAATTGAGTTCACCTACCTGTTTTCTTGATTCGGAAAAGCCGTTTTTCATTTTTCTGCTGAATACAGTGAGGACTATAATCATAGGCGGTATCACTGAAAACACTATCAGCGTCAAAGGAACGCTCATTGTACAGAGTATAATGAAAGAACATACGATTTTTATTCCGGAAATAAATATTTCCTCAGGGCAGTGGTGAGCAAATTCCGTGACGTCAAAAAGATCGCTTGTGATGCGTGACATAAGTGTTCCGACCTTTGCGTCATCATAGTAGGAAAATGAAAGCTTCTGAAGATGACCGAAAAAGTCCCTTCGCATATCGGTTTCAATTCTTGAACCCATTATATGACCGACGGAAGCCATATAATAGTTTGCGGCAGTATCTATTATCCTGAGGACAAGATAAAGCAACGCACACCTTATAATGAGTTCAGCTGTCAGTTTAACAGTTTCCGAAGTAGCTGCAGAAGTTATTTCTCTTACAATCATAGGGAGCACAAGCTCACAAATTGTTGTAAGAGAGGCACAGAGCAGGTCTGCGAACATTATGAAACGGTATTTTTTGTAATACGGCAGAAATCTTTTCAGTATGCCGATCTTACCTTTGTTTTTTTCCATGTGAAAAAACCTCTTAGGAATATGATTTTGACTCCAATCAGTCTACCATAAACAAACGGCAATGTCAATAGAAAAAGCGTAATGATCAGGTTATAAAATTTTTGTAGTGCTTTGCGGATCAACTACCGGTAAACAAAACATAAACAGGTAATTTAAATTTACCGAAAGTATTGTTTTTTTTACGGCGATGTTGTATAATCTTGAAGTAAGGAAAAAGAACAGAGCGAGGAGTAAAAATGAAAATAGGACTGATAGGATTCGGCTCAATGGGAAAAACGCATTCATGGTGTGTGAAAAATCTCAGGTATTTTTACAAAGATCTGCCGTTTGAGGCAGAATATGCCGGAGTGTGTACAACAAAACCCGATTCAGCAAAAGCCGCCGCGGATTTTCTCGGTATTGACAGGTTTACCGTGAATGAAGACGACCTGATATTCGATAAGGACATAGATATCGTTGATATTTGCACGCCTAATATTTTTCATTACGGAACATTGAAGAAAGCTATATCTGCCGGGAAAAACATATACTGTGAAAAACCTCTGTGCATCAGTTATGACCAGGCCAAGGAAATTGCCGAATTGGCGGAAGCTAAGAACATAAAAGGACAGATCGTATTCAACAACAGGTTTTTGCCGGCAATACTGAAAGCAAAAAGTCTGATAGAAGAGGGAAGACTCGGCAGAATACTCAGTTTCAGATGCGAATATCTGCACAGCAGTGCGGCAGATCCTCAAAAAAAGGCAGGTTGGAAGCAAAACAGGGAAATTTGCGGAGCGGGCACACTGTTTGATTTAGGCGCTCATGCTGTTGACCTCGTGTATTATCTTTGCGGCAGGATATCAAAAGTAAAAAGTATGGGGCAGATAGCTTTTCCGGAACGGCTTGGAGCCGACGGGAAGCCGTGGAAAACAAACGCCGATGAGGCATTTTACATGATATGTAAAACCGAAAGCGGAGCGGTTGGAACGATAGAAGCCAGCAAAATAGCCGTCGGGGCCAATGACGACATAAATCTCGCCGTTTACGGAGAAAAAGGCTCGATTAAATTTTCTCTTATGGAGCCTAACTGGTTATACTTTTATGACGGGGCGGCAGAGGGCGGTGAATACGGCGGGCTCAAAGGTTTTACGAGGATAGAATGTGTCGGCAGATATCCTTTGCCTGGCGGGATATTCCCGTCATTCAAAGCTCCGATCGGTTGGCTTAGAGGACATTTGCACAGTATGTATACTTTTCTTGACGCCTGCTGGTTCAACAAAGAAACTTCGCCTTCACTGAAAGACGGAGCAGAAGTCCAGAAAGTGCTCGAAATGGCACTTGAAAACGATTTAAAATAATAATTCTCCTTAATAATTGATAATGCAAGGGATGTTTAACCATGAAAGTGATAGGTGTAACCGGCCCGATAGGCGCAGGAAAAAGTTTTGTTATGAAGCTTTTTGAAAAGTACGGGGTAATTACCGTAGATACGGATAAGATTTATCACGATCTTATCGGAACCGATACGGAATTGTCTGAAAAATTAGCGGAAATGTACGGTAAAGAGATAGTGTACGCCAACGGTGGGATTGACAGAAAAAAACTCGCTGAAATTGTTTTTTCAGACAAGCGTAAATTAAGTGAGCTGAACACAGTGACACACGCGTATGTCGGACAGGCTGTTTTGGATTTGCTCGGTAAATACAGGAAACAAGGTAGAGAAGCAGTAGCTGTTGAAGTTCCTCTGATGTTTGAAAGCGGCTTTGACAAATACTGCGATGCAGTGGTTTGCGTGGCGGCAAAAGAGCCGACAAGAATTGAAAGAATTATGGCTCGCAGCGGTCTTACCCGTGAAGAGGCTTTGATCAGGATAAAAAATCAAAAAGATATTAAATTTTATATTGAAAATTCACAAATAATAGTGTATAATGAAAATGACAGCAAAGCGGAAGAATCCGTCAAAGGAATTTTATCCGCAATTTTAAACGAAAAAACGGAGGACAAAAATATGAATCAGATTTGCAAGGAAATCGGTAGCTACGGACTTATACCGGTAATTAAGATCGAAGACCCGGAGAAGGCAGTACCGCTTGCCAAGGCACTTTGTGACGGAGGACTTCCGGTTGCGGAGATCACATTCAGGACAAAATGTGCCGCAGAAGCAATAGCGAAGATATCAAAAGAATTTCCGGATATGCTTGTAGGAGCCGGAACTGTACTTACGACTCAGCAGGTCGATGAGGCGGTCGCTGCGGGTGCAAAATTCATAGTAAGTCCCGGATTCAACGCAAAAGTGGTGAAATACTGTGTAGACAAGAATATCCCGATGGTTCCCGGAACTTCCAGACCTAGCGATGTTGAAGGAGCAATAGAACTCGGACTAGACACCATTAAGTTTTTCCCTGCCGAAGCGGCGGGCGGAGTCGCAATGCTCAAATCTCTGAACGGTCCGTATTCTGACATAATGTTTATGCCGACCGGAGGAATAGACGAGAAGAATCTTCTTGATTATCTGAAGCTTAAAAATGTTCTTGCGTGCGGCGGAAGTTTCATGGTTAAAACGCAGTACATTGCCGAAAACAGATTTGACCTGATAACCGCGGATGTAAAGCTGGCAATGACCACGATGCTCGGCTTCAAGCTTGTTCATATTGGAATCAACTGCGAAAATGAAGATGAAGCCAAAAAATCTGCTTTACTCATAGAAAAAATGTTCGGTATGAGTGTCAAGGAAGGCAACAGTTCTGTATTTGCAGGCACCGAATTTGAATTTATGAAAGCTCCTTATCTCGGTAAATACGGACATATAGCGATATCCACTAACTTTATCGACAGGGCTGTCGCATATTTTGAAAGAAACGGTTTCACATTCAATAAAGAATCGGCAAAGTACAATGAAAAAGGAAAGCTCAGCGCGATATATTTTGAAGGTGAATATTTCGGATTTGCCATTCACCTTGTACAGAGCAAATAATTCTATTTATCGGTAAATAACTGAAACGGATTGCTTCATAGTCGGTAATCCGTTTCTGAATATCTGCCGGAATTTACCGGTATACGGCGGTTCTCCGCATAAATCCTGTCTGTGCGCTTCCGGATCTGAGAAAGTAAGTTTTTCTTACCGGTGAAGCGCATAAAATTTAACGTTCGAACGGTGAAAAAAATGTTTGAAAAGCTTGAAAAAGCGGAAGAAAATTATAACAGTCTGGAAAACCGTCTTCAGGACAGTGCAGTGATTCAGGATCAGGCTGAATATACCAGGTTGATGAAAGAATACAGTTATCTTACTCCGGTTATCACAAAGTACAGACAGTACAAGAAAATATGCTCCGAAATGGAGCAGGCAAGGCAGATAATGGAGCAGCAGGACGATGAGCTTGCTGAGCTGGCAAAAGAAGAATATTTTTCAGACCGGGAGCTTAAAGAAAAAACAGAGCAGGAGTTGAAGATACTGCTGATACCCAAAGATGAAAAAGACGATAAAAACGTAATCGTGGAGATAAGAAGCGGAGCAGGTGGGGAAGAAGCGGCGCTTTTTGCCGCAGTACTGTACAGGATGTACGTCATGTATGCGGGCAAAATGAAATTCAGTGTCGAGCCTCTGTCGGTAAACGAGACAGAGCTTGGCGGTATCAAAGAAATTTCCTTCATGGTTACCGGAAACGGAGCATATTCAAAATTCAAATTTGAAAGCGGAGTCCATAGGGTACAGAGAGTCCCGGAAACGGAATCTCAGGGCAGGATACACACCTCAACGGTTACGGTGGCGGTGCTTCCGGAGGCTGAAGACGTGGAAGTGGAGATAAATCCGGCTGATCTGAAAATCGAAACCTGCAAGAGCTCGGGGGCCGGAGGACAACATGTCAATAAGACCGAATCGGCAATAAGGATCTATCATAAGCCGAGCGGCATAGTAGTTGAGTGTCAGCAGGAGAGAAGCCAGTTCCAGAACAGGGATAAGGCTATGCAAATGCTGCGGGCAAAACTCTATGATATCAAGGAACGCGAGCAGAATGAAAAAATAAGCAGCCAGAGAAAAGCTCAGGTAGGCACAGGCGACAGAAGCGAACGTATACGAACTTACAACTATCCGCAGGGCAGAGTAACCGATCACAGAATAGGACTGACTCTCTATTCACTTGAAAATTTTCTCAGCGGTGAAATAAACCAGATGATTGAAGCACTGGCGGCAGCGGAAACAGCGGAAAAGTTAAAGGAAACAGATAATGAAAACTGAGATTTTGTCGGATAAAAACGAGTCGGACATAAAAAGGGCAGCTGGACTGATAAAAGCCGGCGGTATAGTGGCTTTCGCCACCGAGACGGTATACGGACTCGGCGCAGATGCTTCAAATCCGGAAGCTGTTGAAAAAATTTTTTCTGCAAAGGGAAGACCTCAGGATAATCCACTGATAGTTCACCTGTCGTCAGCTGACGACACCGGAATTTATGCTGAACCAAACGGGTTGTTCCGTAAGCTCTCAGATAGATTTATGCCCGGTCCTTTGACTGTTATACTTCCCAGGAAACAAACTGTCTGCGATAAGGTGACGTGTGGACTCGATACCGTCGGGATCCGGGTTCCGCTTTACCTTCCGGCAAGAAAGCTGATAAAATATTCAGGTTGTCCGATAGCGGCTCCTTCGGCAAACATTTCCGGGAAACCCAGTCCGACAAAAGCCGATCATGTGATAAATGATATGAACGGAAAGGTAGACTGCATACTTTGCGGGGACGATTGCAGCGTGGGAGTTGAATCAACGGTTGTAAAAATTACCGGACCGGATAGTCTGATCGTTTGCAGACCGGGTGGAATAACCGTAGAGATGCTTGAAAGTGTTTGCGGTTCGGTTGAAACAGATCCGGCAGTTATGTCGGCGTTCTCAGGGAAACCGATTTCACCGGGTATGAAATACAAACACTATTCACCGACCG
Organism: uncultured Clostridia bacterium; assembly: GCA_944381095.1. Lineage (GTDB taxonomy): Bacteria > Bacillota > Clostridia > Oscillospirales > CAG-272 > SIG673. Next base: position 5,903 of record CALWJW010000098.1, read on the forward strand.
CAGAAGTTATAATTCTGGACGGCACGGAAGAACAGATAGCCGACTACCTTGACGGGAAAAAGGACTTTGCAGTCATATGCTTTGATGAAGACGGCCTTCTGAAAAAATACGACGACGTGTATATCCTGGGAAAAAGGGACGACGCAGGAGAACAGGCAGAGAGGATTTTTGACGCACTCAGGACTATGGACAAAAAACCTTGGATAAAAACAGTATATGCAAGGATGCCGCAAACAGGAGGAGTCGGTCTGGCGGTTTACAACAGACTGATAAAGGCGGCGGCGTTCAGAACAGTAACGCTTTGAATTTTTTAACCTCAGAAGAAAAACCGAAAGGAACGGAAAATGGCAAGGAAAAAGAAAAGTTCCCCTGCGGAAGAAGCTGAAAATTTACCGGAAGCGGCAGCAAAACCGCAGTACATCACCGATACCATAATCACAAATTATATGCCGTATGTGATGAGCGTGATCGTTTCAAGGGCTATACCGGAAATTGACGGTTTCAAACCGTCACACAGAAAGCTCCTTTACACCATGTATAAGATGGGACTAATGAAAGGGCAGAGAACAAAGAGCGCAAACGTAGTAGGGCAGACGATGCGGCTTAATCCTCACGGAGAGTCGGCAATATATGAAACTCTGGTCAGACTTACCAGGGGACACGACGCGCTTCTGCATCCGTTTATAGATTCCAAAGGAAGCTTCGGAAAGCATTATTCGTCCGATATGGCTTATGCGGCGAGCAGATATACTGAGGTCAAGCTTGATCAGTTCTGTGCGGAAATATTTTCAGGAATAGACAAAAACGCTGTCGATTTCATTCCCAATTATGATAATACAACGGAGGAGCCGGTGCTGTTGCCTACCACCTTCCCGAATATACTCGTTTCACCAAACCTCGGGATAGCTGTCGGAATGGCAAGTAAAATATGCTCGTTCAATCTGGCTGAAATATGTGATGGAACAATAACACTGTTAAAACGCCCGCATATAGACAGTGAGATGCTGATGGATATTATCAAAGGTCCGGACTTTTCCTGCGGCGGATACTATATTTACGAGAGAAGCAAGTACAAAGAAATATTTGAGACCGGAAAAGGCTCGCTGAAACTGAGGGCAAAATACGAATACGACAAAGAAGAAAACTGCATAAATATAGTTGAAATACCGTATTCGACTTCAATCGAGATAATCCTGAAAAACATAGCTGATCTGGTAAAAAATCAGACGCTTAAAGAAATAACCGATTTCCGTGACGAGATTGATCTCAGCGGATTCAAACTGACGCTCGATCTCAAAAAGGGTGTTGATCCGGATGCCCTTATGGCGAAGCTGTATAAGCTGACAAAGCTTGAAGACAGCTTTGAATGCAACTTCAATGTGCTGATCGGCGGCAGCCCGAGACAGCTCGGAGTAAGAGGAATACTTGATGAGTGGATAAAGTTCAGGGTTGAATGTATCCGCAGGGAAACTGAATTTGATCTCGGCAAAGTTAACGAGAAACTGCATTTGCTGGAAGGATTAGCGAGAATACTGCTTGATATTGATAAAGCTATCAGTATTATCAGAGAAACAAAGAACGACAGGGATGTGATCCCGAACCTTATGAGCGGATTCGATATTGACAGGGAGCAGGCGGAATATGTAGCAGATATAAGGCTCAGAAACCTGAACAATGAATATCTGATAGCGAGAACAGAGGAGATATCACAGCTTACCGAGACTGCCTCCGCGTTACGTGAACGTCTCGGAAGCGAAGAAAAGATCAAAGGTATAATAGTTGATCAGC
>CALWJW010000099.1 GCA_944381095.1 uncultured Clostridia bacterium
CCGGCGTTTCTTGAAAGGATGCTTGAAGAGGTGGAGGGAATATGGAAATAAGCAGAAACGCGTTTATAGGCTGCGACTGCGGCTACGAAGAGGCTGAGGCGGTAATTTTCGGGGCACCGTTCGATTCCACCACAAGCTTCCGCCCGGGAACACGATTCGGACCGTCGGCTATGAGGACGGAAAGCTTCGGAATAGAAACTTACAGCCCATATCAGGACAAAGATATCACCGATTTCAGAATATTTGACGCGGGTGATATTGAGCTTCCGTTCGGAAGCCCGGAAAAGCCGCTTGAAATGATAGAAAGCACGGCAAAAGAAATAATCGGAGACGGAAAAATTCCTTTTCTGATAGGCGGAGAACATCTTGTGACTCTCGGTGCCGTCAGAGCCGTATCGGAAAAGTATGGAAAAACAGATATAATACATTTTGACGCACATGCCGACCTCAGGGATGATTATCTCGGAGTTAAGCTCAGCCATGCCTGTGTAATGCGCAGATGCGATGAGCTTGACGGAGTCGGGAAGATACATCAGTTCTGCATACGCAGCGGTGACAGAAGCGAATTTGTTTATGCAGAAGGAAACACCGATATGAACAAATTCGGGTTCGATAATCTCAGTGAAACAGTAAGTTTGCTCAGAGAAAAAAACGTTCCGGTGTATTTCAGTATCGACCTTGATTGCTTAGACACATCAGTGTTTCCCGGAACCGGAACTCCGGAGGCAGGCGGGGTGAGTTTCTGCGAATTGCTGTCGGCAATCAAAAAGGTAGCAGAATGTAATGTTGTTGCTGCCGACATTTGCGAGCTTGCGCCGATGCTTGACCCTACGGGGGCGTCGACGGCGGCGGCGTGTAAAGTGCTGAGAGAACTTTTGCTTTCGGTACTCGGAAATAAGAAAGAGAGGGTATGAAATGAGCAGGGTTTTGGTAATAGGCTGCGGAGGTGTCGCACAGGTAGCGATCAGCAAATGCTGTCAGGCAAGCGATGTTTTCACGGAAATCCGCATAGCGAGCAGAACCAAGTCAAAGTGTGACGCGCTTGCTGAAAAATTGAGACCAAAGACAAAAACGGTCATAACCACGGCGCAGGTGGACGCCGATAAAACAGAAGAGTTAGTAAAACTTATAAAAAGCTATAAACCGGAGCTTGTAATGAACATAGCTCTGCCATATCAGGATCTGACTATAATGGACGCATGTCTTGAATGCGGTGTAAATTATATGGACACGGCAAATTACGAGCCGGAAGACACCGACGACCCCGAATGGAGAAAGGTATACGAAAAACGGTGCAAGGAAGCAGGCTTTTCGGCTTATTTTGACTACTCATGGCAGTACGCGTACAGGGAAAAATTTGAAAAGGCGGGACTTACCGCGCTTCTCGGTTCGGGCTTTGACCCCGGTGTGACGCAGGCGTACTGCGCTTATGCACAGAAACATGAATTCGACACAATAGACACGATAGATATTCTTGACTGCAACGGAGGGGATCACGGTTATCCGTTTGCCACAAATTTCAATCCCGAAATCAATCTTCGTGAGGTCTCAGCGCCCGGAAGCTATTGGGAGAAGGGAAGATGGATTGAGATCCCGGCAATGTCGGTAAAACGTGAATACGACTTTGATGAGGTGGGCAAAAAAGATATGTATCTGCTGCACCACGAAGAGATAGAGTCACTTGCAAATAACATTCCGGGAGTGAAGCGGATAAGATTTTTCATGACTTTCGGTCAGAGTTATCTTACACACATGAAATGTCTTGAAAACGTCGGAATGCTTTCTACCACGCCGGTAATGTTTCAGGGACAGGAAATTGTACCGATTCAGTTTCTGAAAGCGCTGCTTCCGGATCCTGCCGGACTCGGGGCGAGAACTGTCGGAAAAACCAATATAGGATGCATATTTACCGGAAAGAAAGACGGAAAATACAAGAGCTACTATATATATAACGTTTGTGACCACAGGGAATGCTATCTTGAAGTCGGATCTCAGGCGATTTCATATACGACCGGAGTACCGGCAATGTGCGGAGCTATGATGCTTCTTACCGGAAAGTGGGATAAAAAAGGAGTTTATACAGTTGAAGAATTCGATCCGGATCCGTTTCTTGACGCTCTTTCGAAGTACGGACTTCCGCACAAGGAAAGCAGAAATCCGGTGATCGTCGAGTGATGGGACAAAGCGACAAAAGAGCTGCGTTTGCGGGGCTTAACGAAAATAAAATAGACGCGCTGCTTTCAGTGAGTGAGACGCCTTTTTATGTCATTGACAAAGAGATCATCCGCAGAAACTGCGAGGTGCTTTACAAAGTGGCAAAGAATACCGGCTGTAAGGTACTGTTAGCTCAAAAAGCGTTTTCCGGGTTCGATCTTTATCCGCTCATGTCGGAATATCTTGACGGAACGGAAGCCAGCGGTCTGTACGAAGCAATGCTCGGAAGAGAAGAAATGCCGGGAAAAGAAGTGCACGTATTTTCGGCGGCTTACCGCGAACGCGATTTTACGGAAATTACAAAGTGCTGTGATCACATAGTATTCAACTCTCCCGCACAGCTGAAAAAATACGGAAAGACAGCAAAAGCGGCAGGATGTCAGATTGGACTGAGAATAAATCCGGAATGTTCGGTACAGGACGGCGGGATTTATGATCCGTGTTCAGAAGGAAGCCGTCTGGGAACCACCAGAGAGAATTTCAATAAACTGGGATGCGCTGAAAAAGAAATGCTTGACGGTATACATTTTCACACCTTGTGCGAGCAGAACAGCGACGCCCTCGAAAAGACACTGGAAGCGGTTGAACTGAAATTCGGCGACATACTGGGTAACATGCAATGGGTCAATTTCGGAGGCGGTCACCATATAACGAGACCTGACTACGATGTGGAAAAGCTTGAAAAATGCATAACGGATTTTTCGGAAAAATACGGTGTTACCGTTTACCTTGAACCCGGGGAGGCCTGTGCGCTTAACGCCGGATATCTTGTCACAGAGGTGCTTGATATTGTCGGAAGCTCAGGAAAGACCACTCTGATCACCGATGTATCACCTGCCTGCCATATGCCGGATGTACTTGAAATGCCGTATAATCCGCCGATATTCGGCGTTACGGGTGACGGCTGTATTAAATACAGACTGGGAGGACCTACGTGTCTTGCGGGCGATGTGACCGGAGAGTATACATTCCGGGAAGAAGTAAAAACGGGCGACAGGCTGATACTCGGTGATATGGCAATCTACTCATTCTGCAAAAATAATACTTTCAACGGCATGCCGCTTCCGGATATATACGTTATCGACGAGGACGGAAGCCTTGACCGTCTTACAAGATTCGGATACGCTGACTTCAAGGCAAGGCTTGGTAAGCTAAGTAAGTAAAAAACGATTCGGACGGTTCACACTGAACATATGCCGGCAAAGTGATATTCAAACGATTCGAAAGTGCCGCTTGATTTTCGGATTTGCGAGGCATGGTATCAATGCGTAGATTGCCGCAACGGGTTGCCGGCGTAAACCGACCGGTGCCGGGATAAAAATATCCGCATAGTTTTTTTGTAACAAATCTGTTAATTTATCGCATTCGGTCTTGCAATGGCAGCTCGGATATGGTATATTTAAGAAGTTAAAAATTCGCAACTGTGCCGCTTTGGTGTGGCAATGCCATTTGGCGCAGTGGTGGAAAAACCAAAGGAGAAAAGAAAAATGTCAGTAATTTCAATCAAACAGTTGCTTGAAGCAGGTGTCCATTTCGGACATCACACCAGAAGATGGAATCCTAAAATGGCTCCGTTTATATTCCAGGAGCGTAACGGAATCCACATAATCGACCTTTCACAGACAGTGAAAAGATTTGACGCAGCGTATATGTTCGTACGTGATCTTGCGATGGAGAACGGAACTATCCTCTTCATAGGAACCAAGAAACAGGCTTCTGACGCAATAAAGGAAGAGGCTACACGTTGCGGAATGTACTATGTAAACAGCCGCTGGCCGGGCGGAATGCTCACCAACTTCCAGACGATCAAAAAGAGCATAGCACGTCTTCACCAGATAGAGAAGATGGAAGAGGACGGAATATTTGACGCCCTGACCAAAAAAGAAGTCGCAAAGCTCCTCAAAGAGAAAGCGGATCTCGAAAGAAACTACGGCGGAATCAAGACTATGGAGACCCTTCCTTCCGCAGTATTTGTGGTTGATACACGCAATGAAAACATTGCTGTAAGCGAGGCAAAGAAGCTCGGAATACCGGTAGTAGCGATAGTCGATACCAACTGCGATCCGGAAGACGCCGACTATATAATCCCCGGCAACGATGACGCTATCCGTGCGATAAAGCTTATAGCTTCGACTCTTGCGAATGCGGTAATCGAAGGCAAACAGGGCGAACAGACTGAAGCCGAAGGCGAAGAAGAACAGTCTGAGACCGAAGCTGAGACAGAAACAGCAGACGCAGAGTAAAGAAAAATAAGCAAGCCGTTTATCGGCGGAATGGAGATAAAAATGGCGGTTATTACAGCAAAAATGGTTTCCGAGCTCAGAACTATGACGGGCTGCGGAATGATGGATTGTAAAAAGGCACTTGTAGAGACAGACGGAAATTTTGACGAAGCTGTAAAGGTGCTTCGTGAAAAGGGACTTGCAAAGGCGGATTCAAAGCAGTCGAGAATAGCGGCTGAGGGTATAGTCGATATAATGCTGACTGATGACAAAAAAACGGCAGCAATGGTAGAGATAAACACAGAAACGGACTTTGTCGCAAAGAATGAGAAATTCCAGGAATTTGTAAAGGGAGTGCTTAAAACCATACTAAGCAACAGACCTGCGGATGTTGACGCACTTATGGCTTGCAAATACGACGGAACTGATGACACTGTTGAAGTTGTGCTGAAGGAGCAGATATTCAAGATAGGCGAAAAGATAAGTCTCCGCCGTTTTGTAATAAAAGAGGGAGTTCTTTCGTCCTATATTCACGGAAAGGGAACGATGGGAGTCATCGTTGTGTTTGACGCTGACGAAAACGCAGTTTCAAACGAAGGCTTTGCTGAATATTCAAAGAACATTGCCCTCCAGCTCGCAGCAAATCCCTGCGAATACGTAAAGCGTGAAGATGTTCCTCAGTCTGTGATCGATGCGGAACTTGAAATAGTTATGTCCCAAATAAAGAACGATCCCAAGAATGCAAGCAAACCTGACCAGATAATAGCAAAAATGGCTCAGGGAAAAATGGGCAAATACTATGAGGAGCATTGCCTTGTAGATCAGGGCTACGTCAAGGAAGATTCAATGACTGTTGCTCAGTATACAGCTCAGTGTGCAAAGGAATTCGGCGGAAAGATCGAAATAAAGGAATTTGTATGCTATACCAAGGGCGAAGGAATCCAGAAGAGGGAAGAGAACTTCGCCGAAGAAATAGCCAAAATGGTTAAGTGATTGCCGGTCTTTGTTCAATAAATTCCTGTCAGGAATATAAATGAGAAATATAAAAAACAGCTGTGGGTAAAATCACAGCTGTTTTATATTTTACTTGAATTATTTTGATAAAATGTGGGGGAGAATTAACCGGTATAATATTGACTCAGTATTTTATATTTCAGTTGATTTATTTTCAATCAAAGAAAATTCCGCTCTTCAACATCTTTTGTCACTTGTTTTTTTATTTGGAAAATCATCAAATTCTGAGTAATATCTATACAGTAAACGAGTATCAAGTCTTATCTGATATTAAGTTAAACTGATATCGGATTAAATGATTTGTTTGGTTGCGTAACTGTTTGCATTATAATTATAAAAACGAAACGTTTACAGACTCGGTTATTTTTGCAGCAGTTTTAAAAATTCACTGTCACTGCGCAGAAAATCAAGTGACTTTGAGGTGAGCTGTTTTAACATGGCGGTTTTTAGTGTACCTCCGTAGTTTTTGCTGTATCCGGCAGGATCGTCTGAAACTGAACTGACGAAAATGCTGGTAAAATACTGTTCTCCGGGTCGCAGATTATCAAAACGATCTGCGTGGTACAGGGCTTTTTTTACATTGCTGATTGTATTTTCTTTGTCAAGCTTTTCTGCATATGCGAATACAAGTCCGATATAAATATCTGTTAATCTGCAATGGTAAAATAAATAATTGCCGTCGTAGATGAGCGTCGACCACAAAGAAAGAGCGGCATTTAAAGCTCTGAGTTTTTCCGTAACCGAACTGTATTTTCTATAAGTCAGATTCATAGTCAGCATATCCATATAAGTCAGAATGTTTTGTTGTTTGATTTTAGTTATTTCTTTCTCATCAAAGTACGCCGATTCCAACAGAACTTCCCTTGAACAGTGTATATCCTGCGCCATCATTGCGTATTCCACAGCTTTGCTTTCATCGGCAAATTCAAATGATTTGTCGGAATAAATAAACACCAGTGTCTGTATAGCTGATGACCTCAGATCATTATCGGTGCAGTCATTTAATATTCGGGTGGAAATTTGGACGCACTCTTTTGCGTAAACGTATTTTTCGCTGTCCTCTGACGCCGTCATTTTAATGAAAAGTGAGTGGCACAGCTCCGACAGACATCGAAAATCCCCGGGATATTTTACGACAGCTTCACGCCAAAGAGAAATATCTTTTTGAGTTTCTCCCTGATTTCTGTACCGCTCCGTTTTCCGATAATATTCATCCATATCATTTTTTTTATTATCACTTTGTCTGTCAAATAATTCATCCAGAGAAACATTGAAAAATCCGGCAAGTGACAAAATTGTCAAAACATCCGGAATAGTTTTTCCGCTTTCCCATTGAGATACAGCGGAAACAGATACACTTAAATATTCTGCAAGCTGTTCCTGAGTCAAATTTCTCTGTTGCCTCATTTTTTTGATTGTAGTTCCAAGCTTCATAATTCCACTCCTACATCATTACAAATTTTTTTCTGCCATGTCCTTAACTGTAATATACCATATTTTTCAGTTGCATACAAGATAGTATTGCTGAAACTGCTTTTTAATGTAAATTAAATTCGGTTATTGTGATTCCATTCGGAAGAAAAGTTTTTTAGTATTTTTCTTCCGGTTTTTACAGAGCATTCTTGTCTTTGTAATTTATTCGGAAGTACAACTTTTCAGATGAGTGCTTTCAAGAGAGTAAATCATTCAAAATTACTCTTATTGCAGTTTTAAGGCTACAGGATCTTGTAATATGCC
>CALWJW010000100.1 GCA_944381095.1 uncultured Clostridia bacterium
GTAAAACAGCGTTCGGTGTCCGGTGTTTCCGACGAATTTCCGTAATTTTTACCGAAGCGTTCGCTGCTGAATGCCGATATCAGGTTCTGTGAAGTTTCATACAGAACGTCAAAGCCTTTCTCAATGACTTCTTTTGCAATCGCGGTTGAAAGGTGTGTTTTGCCGAGTCCGGTATTTCCTATCATCAGCAGTGAACCCGAGGATGGGAAATCTTTTGCAAACTTTTTACACCTTGCGAGATTTTCTTCCATTACCTGACGGTCCCCTCCGTAGTAGTAATTCAAGGAAAAGTTGTCAAAGCTCTGCCTGTCGAGAAGGGAGCCGAGTCCGGAATTCCTGTACCCGTAAAGCACAAGTTCTTTTTTCAGGCAATCGCATTTTCCCTCTTTGACGTAACCGGTATCATTGCATTTCCGGCAGTGGTAATGGGGTTCGGTGTAGTCTGCCGGGAAACCCGCCATTTTCAGCAGATCTGAACGCTGCGCCAGCAGATTTTCGCTTTCTTTCTGAAGCTTACGGATTATGCCGACTGTCACATCCGGATTTTTATTGTCGGAAAAGGCTTCTATTATCCTTCCGGCGATTTCGGGAAATACACCGTCCAGCTCTTTGAGTTCGGGGCATTTCCGGTATACCTCTTCAAGATGTCTCTGTGCCTCAGCTTCGGCGTCAAGCTTTCTTTTCGTTATAACGTTTTTTACCGCCTGGTAACTTTCACTTGAAAAAGACATTGGCTTTCCTTTCTTTACTTTATCGGTGCGCGCAAATTAAATTAAAGACTATAAAGAACTGTATTTTTCTTAACAACTTTGTGCCTGCCCGGAAAATCGGTAAGGGCGGGTTATTTTCCCGACATCTTATCGTAGCTTTTTTTCAGCGCGAGACTGAAAAATCGGTCGGTTTCAAAGCTGCCTTTTGACGCTTTGGATTTTGCTTTGAAGTTATTTTTTTCTTTTTCGGCGTCGTCGGGCGTTCTGATGCCTGACTTATGCCAGTTTTCAAGGACTGTGTTGGCGTAACTGAAATTGAATTTTCCGGTGTTGTCACAGCTCTGCTCGTAAGCGGCTTTTATCATGTCAAAGTCAAAACCCATTGAGATCCATTGATTTATGTATTGGTTTTCCTTATTGGTGAAGGTCCTTCCGCCGATTCCTGCGAGAGTTCTCAGTTTTCCCGAAAGCGAATCGTACACCTCGAGATTTTTGAAATATGAGTCAAGCGACGCAAGCTCTGTGATTCCTTTGTTGACAAGGTCGACCGCAACTTTTTCGATATACCTTACATTGCAGCGCGGTTTTTTTTCAACATAATATGCAAAAAGTGTGACTATGTAATCGGCGTCCAGTCCGAGCCATTCCTGCAAACCTATAACCGTTGAAGTTTCCGTCGGTGAAAATAGATGACCTATCAGCTGCTGGCAGGTTTCCAGCATTTTCGATGTCTTTTCGCCGCCCCTGCTTATTATTGCGGAGATCTCGCTGCCGCTGTATTTCGGCATCTCCTCTGAGAGTAAAATTTTCCCCGGTTTTTCTGCGGTTGTTTCCGAAGCGGTTACGGGTTCGGTTGCCGCGGGATTATCCCGGCTTTCCGTCAGACCCGCAGCCGTGATATCTGCCTTTTTCCGGCTGTCAGAACCGGATTTTACCGTGTCTTCGCTGTCGGCAACGGTGAAGGTAACTATACCGACGTTTTCCCAGAAACCGACTGAACGGATAACCGAGTCGGGGTCCATGCCGGTTTTTTCCGCAAGCACACTGATGTTTGCACTGTCCGGCGGCAGTGAGCACGCGACAATGAGTGTTTTGATGTCGTTTGGCGTCGCTCTTCCGCTGATTATAAAATCAAAAGCTCTTGCGGGCAACGTTGAAACGGCGTTTCCGTAATTTATTCTGAATAAAGTGTTCTGCATTGAGTATCCTTTCTGTCGGCAAAAGCGGGATGTCAGTTTTTGCCGAGCTCAAGGCAAAGGAGCATAATAACATCCGAAATGTGAATGTTTTTTACATCAAGGGCGAAACCCGTAAGCTGACTTTCCGAAAAATTCCATATCTGCGGCGGTTTGACGGTGCTTTTAGACAAAGTCTTTTCGAGTACTGCTGCAAACGCTTCGGTTTTTTCGGGAGTGTCGGCAAGAATTATGACGTCCGGCGGATATTTTCCGAAAAACTCCGGAAATACGTCGTAACCGTACACCGGACAGTCCGGGGGGAGCTGAGTCAGATATCGGTGGATATCCGTTTCCGGGTCACGGAAAACGGCGCACAGCTTTACACCTCTTTTCATGAAAACCGGTGTTTCCATTATCGCCGCCGCAAGCGGCGTATTTCCGGCGATTACGGCTTTGTATTTGTCGGAAAGCTGCAGTACGGCGGCAATGGTCCTGTAAAGGGAAGCTATGCTGTATCCGTAGCTTCTCTGACCCTGGCAGCCGAGGGCTTTGATGTCTGTGCGGACCTGTGAGGGTGCCAGCGAAATTTCCGACGCAAGCTCCTCTGAGCTTATCCGTTCTTTGCCGCTTCCGTAGAGCTTTATGAGGGCACGGAAGTATATGGGAAGTCTTCTTATCAGTGCCGGCGAAAGCTTATCCGCGTTATCTGAATTACGCATCTCTTTACTTTACCTTTTCAAGCGTCTGCATTACGTATTCCGAAAACTCTTCGCACGTGGCACCGGTGTCTCTTCCGGTAATAACCAGTTTCTTTTCGGTGAACATACATATGTCAAGTGCTTTTTCGAGCGCGTCGGCTTTTTCCTGATAACCGATGTGGGAGAGAAGCATGACGGTTGCGCGCAGCATTGAACAGGGATCGGCGTATTTTCCTCTTCCTTCGCTTATCATACGGGGTGCCGAACCGTGTATTGCCTCAAACATTGCGTAGCGGTGACCGATGTTGGCGGAACCCGCTGTGCCGACTCCTCCCTGGAATTCGGCTGCTTCGTCTGTGATAATATCTCCGTAAAGGTTGGGCAGGACAAACACCTTGAATGCTGTTCTTCGCTTGGGGTCTATCAGCTTTGCGGTGGTGATATCGATAAACCAGTCGTCAGTCTCGATTTCAGGATAATTCTTTGCAATTTTCTGACATATATCAAGGAATTTGCCGTCGGTAGCTTTTATGATATTCGCCTTTGTTATTATCGAGACTTTACCTTTTTTGTTTTTTCTTGCGTATTCAAATGCCGCTTTGGCGATTCTTTCGGTTCCTTCGGTGGTAGTTATGCAGAAATCGACGCTCAGCTCGTCCGTTACTGCAACTCCCTGTGAGCCTACTGCGTAGCTTCCTTCGGTATTTTCACGGAAAAATGTCCAGTCGATACCTTCTTCCGGAACTCGTACCGGGCGGACATTTGCGTAAAGGTCGAGAGCTTTGCGCATAGCGACGTTTGCGCTTTCTATGTTCGGCCACGGGTCACCTTTTTTGGGGGTGGTAGTCGGACCTTTCAGTATTACGTTGCACTTTTTAAGCTCTGCCATTACGTCGTCCGGAATTGCCTGCATATGTGCGACTCTGTTTTCTATCGTCAGTCCATCGATTACATTGAATTCAATTCTGCCTTTCGCTATTTCATCCGCAAGGATGTATTCAAGCACCTTTTTTGCCGAGTCGGTAATTATCGGACCTATTCCGTCGCCTCCGCAAATGCCTATCACTATCTTATCAAGCGCTGAAAAATCAGTGTCTTCCTTATCCGATGTAATTTTTTCGTTCCGTTCAAGCTGTGAGCGGAGCACCGCTTCAAATTTTTCTTTGGCAGCTGCTATCTGTGCTTCGTAGTTTTTCATTTGTGTTCTCCTTGTATGTTAAGTTTGTTTTTTGTTTTCGGACTTGAAAAGAGCGCCGCTCTTTTCGGTTGACTAATTCCGTTTTATTTGCTGTGATACGGGATGGGGCGGAGGCGGTAGTTTGGCTTCTGTGCGGTGTCACAAGGCTCCGTTATTGAAGTGTCCGACTGACAGTTTTTCACCAAAACAGAAATTTCTCGGTGACATATCCGTTTACAAAAGCAGAAAATTCCGGAGCCGTTCGTTTACAAAAACAGAAAACCCGGCGAGTTTTCCGCTTACAAAAGCAGAATATTTCCCGTGAACTCTCCCTTTAAAAAAGCAGAAAACCCCTCGGCGAGCTCTCCGTTTACAAAACGGGAAATTCTCGGTGACCGTTCAGTAGATAAAATCAAAAAATCTACTTATTGAATCTGAGCCGGGAGTAAAGCATACCTGATATTCCCGTTTTTCGCCTGCAAATCGGAAAATAACTTTATTTAGCCTGCACCGGGCAAAAGCAAACTGATATTCCCGTTTTTTTCCTGCAAAATCAGAAAATCCCCTTATTGAATCTGAACTGGGCGTAAAGCATTACAGCAATCCCCGCCAAAACGCCTCCGAGCACCAGATAATCGAAAACATCTGTTTTGAAAATCAGTTCAAGAACTGCCGAAATGATCAGTGAAAAACTTGCTGTAAGACAACCGGTTCCGATACATTTCCCGTACTTTGGGATATCTTTTTCCTGAACATTGCGCCGGTTGTAGTAACGGACGGTAAGGATATTGCCTTTGAAATTCAGTATTCCGACCGCGGCGAGCATGATTCCTATGATAAAAAATGCTGTGATTTTCAATTCTTATCCTCCTGTCGGTATGTTTCCGAGTGTTATTTGGATGACTCTTATAAGCTCTGACTGCCGCCCTGTATTTACAGCTGGGTTGTTTTTACGCCATGGCGTTAAGATAGATGTCAGATATGTTTCCTTCCAGATATTCAAAGTAGGCTTGCGCCGCCACCATTGCGCCGTTGTCACCGCAAAGCGGTAACGGCGGAGTGTAAAAGCTGTATCCGTTTTCCTGTGCAAGCTCAGACAGAGCCCGTCTCAGATGTGAGTTTGCCGAAACGCCGCCTGCAAGTACGATTTTGTCATAGCCGCAATGCTTTACTGCCGGCAGGATTTTCTTGCAGATCGATGAAGTGAACGCTTCCGTAAAGGAAGCTGCAATATCCTCTGCAACTACGGGCAGATTCTTTTGTTTAAGTGAATTTATGGTATTCAGCGCCGCGGTTTTCAGACCGCTGAACGAAAAATCAAGAGTGTCGTCTGCGATCGCGGCTGACGGAAAGCGGAATGCGTTTTTGTTTCCTTTTGCCGCAAGTGCGTCCATTTCGGCTCCGCAAGGGTAGTAAAGACCGAGTACTCTGCCTATCTTGTCGAACGCTTCGCCGGCGGCATCGTCTCTCGTTCTTCCGATCCTTCTGAAATCCGTATATGTCCTGACGTCGATCAGCGACGTGTGACCTCCCGATACTACAAGCGCCGTGAAAGGCGGTTTAAGGTTGGGGTGACAGAGATAGTTCGCGGCTACGTGGGCTTTTATATGGTTGACAGCGACAAGCGGCTTTCCGGTCGAATATGCCAGTGCTTTTGCGTAGCTTACGCCTACAAGCAGGGCTCCTATCAGCCCGGGAGTGGACGTCACGCCGATAACGTCAATATCGTCAAGCGTTTTGTCGGCTTTTGACAAAGCCGCGGAAACCGTACCGCAAATAGCTTCACAGTGCGCTCTTCCGGCTATTTCCGGGACGACTCCACCGTAAAGCCGGTGTACATTTATCTGTGAGGCGACTTCGGAGGACAGCAAGCTTTTACTGCCGTCGTCAGAAAACGAACATACGGCGGCTGCCGTCTCGTCGCATGAGCTTTCAATACCGAGAACTAACATAAAAAATCCTTTCAAATGAGCGACGCTCGCATCTCTTCGCTGTAAAAATTCCATTTTGATGAAATTCATGTCTTCTTTGGCAGAAATTATCAGCCGATCTTTTACCGGTTGCACAATTAAAGCATTATACCATGCAGATATTTTTGAAATTTAAGATCCTTTCAAGATTTGAGATATACAGCATTATGTGGGTGTTTTTCAGCCGGACGCTGCCGCCTCATGCCGCAAATTTTCATTCCGGCGGTGATTTTTATACCTTTTTTACAGGTGATTCGTTTTTGAATGCGTTCCTGTGCAGATCAAGTGACATCAGAACGGCATTTTCCGTGGGACTTGAATAGTAATTCTTCCTTATCCCGTCGGAAACGAACCCGTATTTCCGGTAAAGAGCGATGGCAGGCAAGCCCGACTCCCTGACTTCAAGCAGTATTTTGTCGCATCCGGATGCCGCCGAGTAGCTTATAAGGTTTTCCAACATCAGTCCGCCTGCGCCGTTTCTCCGGAATTCCGGCAGAACAGCGATCCTGTAAAGCTCGCAGAACAGACCGGCAGACGCGTCATAAGCGCAGAAACCGACAGCTTTACCGTCGAGTATTGCCACGTTGAACCTTGTTCCTGAGTCATAGAGCTTTCTGACCGCAGTTTCTGACCATGGGTCGGTGAAACAAATTTTATCGATCTCTGCTATTTTACCGCAGTCCTCGCTTGCCGCCGGTTTCAGTGAAATATCTATCAAAGATTGAACATCTCCTTTATACAGGCGATGATTTTCGACAGGCAGTCTTTATAAACCTCTGCTCCGCGCATAAACGGGTCCGGAATGTCCTGACTCATAACTGATATTTTTTCGGCAAGCTGTGGGAAAGTGTATATCAGCGCCAGCATGTGATTTTTGCTCACTGCTATTATTTTGTCGCATCTTTCCAGCATTTCGGGGTTTACAAATACTGCTTTGTGGGAGACATAATCATTCTGCGGTGTGTTTTCTATGCCTGCCTCGCGGAGGGCGTTGACCGCTTCTTCCGAAATCGGATCTCCGTCAGATGCCGAAAGTCCGGCAGAAAATGCTCTGTATTTTCCTTTTCCAAAGTGATTGAGCACTGCCGCCGCCATAGGACTGCGGCAGGTGTTGCCGCTGCATACAAAACAAACTGTCAAAGGTTTGCGAAAATCAGAACCTTCCTTTTCGGGTAAGCTCAATTCCGCTGTACAATTGTTATTTTTACACGTGTTTGGTATATTGTCACTCTCTTTTTTTGAAATATTTAAAACATTCATTTCCATTCTTCTCTCCGCTTTTTGAAAAAAGCTTGGCAAAAACTTCTCTCCGCTTTTTGAAAAAAGCTTGGCAAAAACTTCTCTACGTTTGGTTTGTTGGAATATTTACCGTTTCATCAGATTTTATTATTCATTCTCTTCCCGGAACAAATAAATTTACGCAAAACATGACCTCGAAAAAACTTCTCTAC
>CALWJW010000101.1 GCA_944381095.1 uncultured Clostridia bacterium
ACTTTTTTTTGACCTAGCCAAGGGTAAAATAATCGGAATTACCGGAAGTGACGGAAAAACTACCACCACAACGCTTACCTATCTGATGCTCAGAAAAAAATACGGTGATCGTGTAAAAATCGGAGGAAACATCGGAATACCGCTTTCAGACAGTCTGGACTGCCTCGATGAAAGGAGCATCACGGTTTGTGAACTGTCAAGCTTCCAACTGATGACTTTGAATAAAAGTCCGGAAATATCTGCGGTCACAAACATAACTGAAAATCATCTGGATTACCACAGGAGCATGGAAGAATATATCAGTTCAAAAACAAGAATAGCAAGCGGCGTTGAATGTATGAGATTAGTGACAGGCATAAGTACTTTTGAACAGATAAAAAGCTCTCTGAAAAGAGTGCCGCATGAGATCGTGCGGTTTGCAACCGACAGAACTGATTGTGAAATTTGTCTGTATGGAGACGCCATATACTGTTACGGAGAAAAAGCTCTGGACACGTCAGAAATCCGGGTAAAAGGTTTGTATAACAAACTCAATTTTATGACGGCAATAGGTATCTGTTACCCTGAAATATCAGCTGAAAATATTGAATCGGTTGCAAAGGAGTTTACCGGTGTGAGTCACAGAGCAGAGCTCTCCGGATGTGTTGACGGCATACAGTTTTACAACAGTTCCATAGATTCAACTCCGTCAAGAACCCTGGCGACTCTCAGCGGCTTTGATGAAACCGGAATAACTCTGATATGCGGCGGAAAGGATAAAAATCTGAGCTTCCGGCAGTTTGCGGAGCAAACGCAGAAAAAGGTAAACAAATATATTCTCATGGGCTCAAATCATGAAAAAATAAAAAAAGAGCTATCAGCCGCCGGAATAAGCTCCGAGAACATTTTATATGCCGGAACACTTGAAGAAGCAGTCGGGAAAGCACTCGGATGTACGGAAAAAGGAGGCACTGTGCTGTTTTCTCCTGCGAGCACAAGCTTCGATATGTTCAGAAATTTTGAAGAAAGAGGAGAAAAATTCATGGAGGCAGTCCGTAAACATTTTTGATTCGCGGTACATGACAGACTATGAAAATTAAAAATAAGGTACAAAATTACACTTGACTTTATCGGCGTAATGTAGTAAAATTAAAAAGTACAGACCGACTGATTCAGTTCAGTCATAAAACCAAGTAACGGAGGTTGAATATGGGACTTATAAGAGCTGCGCTCCAGGCAGGCGGAAGCGTGATTGCCGACCAGTGGAAGGAGTATTTTCAGCTGGATTCAATGTCTGACGATGAGCTTGTAGTCAAAGGTTACAAGAAAACAAAGGGAAATAATAAAGGACTTGATGACATAATATCAAACGGTTCCGTTGTTGCCGTCGGCGAAGGACAGGTGGCACTCATAGTGGAAGACGGCAAAATAGTGGAGTTTTGCGCGGAGCCGGGAAGATTTGTGTGGAATTCTTCAAGTGAGCCTTCACTGTTTTGCGGCGACTTTTTCAAAGGTCTTATAGATTCGTTTAAAAAGTTCGGTGAAAGATTTACATACGGCGGCGACAAAGCCAAGACCCAGCGTGTTTATTACGTTAACACAAAAGAGATCATGGACAATAAATTCGGTACGACTACGCCTATGGTATATGATGACCAGTATTACAGAACGGCTTTGTATATACGATATTTCGGTCAGTTTTCTTTCAGAATCACTGACCCGATAGTGTTTTTCACGCAGATTTCCGGAAGCGTAGAGGAAAATTATTCAAGAGACAAACTCATGGATATGTGCAAGGATGAGTTTATGACAGCTCTTGATACTTCACTGTCAATGCTGGCGGCAGAGGGCGTCAAATTCAGCCAGATACCGGTAAAACAAAGAGAAATAGCAAAATATATGTCGGAAACCCTTGATGAAGAGTGGAAGGAACGCAGAGGTATGGAAGTTGTCGCCGTTGCTATCGCAAAGGTAACACCGGATGACAAGAGCAGACAAAGGATAGAGCAGTTTGATACAAACGTGATGCATTCAAATCCGAATGCTATGGCGGGTGGACTTGCGTATGCACAGATGCAGGCAATGCAGAAGGCCGCCGAAAATTCATCCGGGGCAATGACCGGTTTTATGGGACTCGGGATGATGAATAACATGATGGGAAATGCGGCGCCCTCTCAAAGTACATTGCTCGATACGGCTCAGAAGCTTGACGGAGAAAAAAGAGACGGAGAAAAAAGAACGGAATCCAAACTTGCTCAGGGGGAATGGAAATGCAGCTGCGGAGCTGTATGCAAAGGTAAATTCTGCCAGAACTGCGGAAGTAAAAAACCGGAGGAAAAAAGAGCCGGCGAGTGGATTTGCAGTTGCGGAGCAAAAAATACCGGTAATTTCTGTTCTGAGTGCGGAAGCAAAAAACCACAGCAGGAATATGTGTGCAAATGTGGTTACACAAGCAAAAAACCCTTTAAGTTCTGTCCACAGTGCGGAGAAAAGCAGTAAGGCGTTAAAATGAATCACGATCTTACAATAGGAAAACCAAGCAGCACACTTTTTAAATATACATTTCCGATGTTTGTCAGCGTGATTTTCCAGCAGATGTACAATATTGCGGACAGTGCAATTGCCGGAAAATTCGCCGGAGAAAACGCTCTTGCGGCAATTGGGGCGTCGTATCCTATCACAATGATATTCATGGCGGTGGCAACCGGCAGTAACGTTGGTTGTACCGTAGTTCTTTCTCAGTTTTTCGGAGCAAAAAAACTTAAAAATTTCAAAACGGCGGCATCTACCGCCATTATATACGGTACGGTGATTTCCCTGACACTGACTCTGATCGCCGTACTGTGTTCTCCGCTAATGCTGGAAGCGATAAATACACCAGACAGCATATTTTCGGATGCGGAAACATATCTGAATATCTATCTTTTCGGATTTGTTTTCCTGTTTTTGTACAACATGATAAACGGCATATTCAATGCCATGGGAGATTCAAGAACACCTTTATATCTCCTGATAGCCTCGTCACTGATGAACATAGTGCTTGACTACATTCTTGTGGCGGTATTCCCTTATGGAGTAGCAGGAGCGGCGGTAGCTACGTTGATAGCACAGGGAGCCGCGTGCATCAGCGCTTTCGTTCTGATGATTTTCAGGCTGAGAAAAATTACGGTTGAGGAAAAACCGCCGCGGTTTTCTTTGCATATGCTGACGACTATTCTTTTTATAGCGGTGCCGAGTATATTGCAGTCGAGTTTTGTGTCAGTCGGAAATCTCTTTATACAAAGTCTTATCAATTCCTGCGGAGAGTCGGTAATAGCGGGATTTTCGGCAGCAACTAAGCTCAATACCTTTGCGGTAACATCAATGACGACAATAGGAAGCGGCGTTTCATCCTTTACGGCGCAGAACATCGGGGCAGGAGAAATAAAGCGTGTAAAAAGCGGATTGCGTTCCGGACTGATTCTTGCGCTTTGTTTTACCTTACCGTTTATGATAGCGTATTATTTTTTCGGGGAACCGTTTCTTATGCTGTTTATGGAAGACGGCGGTTCAGCGGCACTAGCCGCAGGAATGGAGTTTCTGAGAATCGTGTCACCGTTTTTCCCGTTTGTCTGCTGCAAACTGATTTTCGACGCGGTACTCCGCGGTTCGAAAGCGATACTCCTATTCATGATAACCACATTTTCTGATCTGATAATCAGAGTTGCCGTATCGTTTATTTTCTTCGATTCGCTGCAACAGCTTTCAGTGTACTATTCGTGGCCGATCGGTTGGATTATAGGAGCGTTGCTGTCTTTTGTGTTCTATTTCAGCGGTCTTTGGCATAAAAGGCGATTATCCTGAAAAATCGAATAAAAACAGTGGAAAATAAGATATCTTCTGCGTATAATGGAATGAAAAAACATTGCGGAGGTATTTTATGATAAAAATTTTCATTGATCAGGGGCATAATCCGAGAAACCCGAACGCAGGAGCCGAAGGAAACGGATTCAGAGAGCAGGACATAACATTTAAAGTCGGGTTGAAGCTAGCCGAATTACTTAATGCAAATCCGGATTTCGAAGCGAAGCTTTCAAGAAACAATGCGCAGGAAATACTCGGAAATTCAAACGCCGAAAGTCTTAGATTACGGGTGGATTCCGCAAATAACTGGGGTGCCGACGCTTTTATATCGATTCATCTGAATTATTCCGTAATTGAGTCAGCAACCGGCTGTGAAGCCTATGTTTACCGTCTTTACTCACCTGCATTTTACCTTGCAGAGAACATCGTGCTGAGATTAAGCGAAGCGACAGGTTATCCGGATCGAGGTGTTTTCGCAAGACCGACGCTTTACGTCCTGAGAAAAACAAAAATGCCGGCTGTTTTAGTGGAAATAGGTTTTATTTCAAATCCCGGTGAAGCGGTATACATGAATGACAATACATCACTTTACGCAAGAGGTATTTATAACGGAATTCTTTCATATTATCGGAAATAACCAAAAGTTGATATACGAAGCACATCGTATGAAAAATGTTGAAAACGGGTGGAAAAAATGAATATAGTTAAGTTAAAACCCTACTGTAAAAGCGCAATATGGGGCGGAGACAAACTACGGCTGTATTACGGTAAAGAAGCTTCTTTCAATGTAGCGGAAAGCTGGGAGCTTTCAGGCTATCCCGGCAAAGAAAGTGAAGTCTGCGGAGGAGCATACGACGGTCAGAAAATAACCGAAATAATTGAAAAGCAGGGTCAGAAGATTCTCGGCACCAAAGCCTCCGGATACAAAGGATTGCCTTTGCTGATAAAACTGATAGACTCGGCGACTCCGTTGTCTGTGCAGGTTCATCCGGATGACGAGACGGCTAAAAGGTTAAACGCCGACGGCGGAAAAACTGAAATGTGGATAATATGTGAAAGCGAGAAAGATTCGTACATTTATTTCGGAGTAAGAGAAAAAATAAGCAGTGAACTTTTCGGTAAGGCAATAAAGGACGGCACTATAACAGAATATCTTAACAAAATACCTGTAAAACCGGGGGACACGTTTTTTATCAAAGCAGGGACAGTACATGCAATCGGTGCGGGAATAACTTTATGTGAAATTCAGCAGACATCTGACACAACATACAGACTCTTTGATTACAACAGAATTGACTCAGACGGAAAACCGCGCGAACTCCATATTGAAAAAGGAACAAAAGCGGCTGACCTGAATCCTCCTGACAGATTTTATGAAAGCGGTATTCAGCTCGGAAATGAAATCCAACTTGTCAGTTGTGAATATTTCACGGTAAGCCGTATTGAAGTAAAAGAAAAGACCTACACCGAAGTGGACAATGAAAGTTTTGCTTCATTTACAGTGATAAACGGCGAGGGCAGGGTAGTTTGTAATGATGAAAGTTTCAGCGTAAAAAAGGGCGACACCTTTATGGCATTTGCCGGTAGCGGCGAAATTGAATTTTCTGGAATTTTTTCAGTAATCAAGGCAACTTTGTGATTTTATAGAATATTATCAATAAAACCGTTTTATAACCAAAAAACTCTGTCAAAAACAGAGTTTTTTATGTTATACACTTAACTGATTTCAGACGCTCTGGTAATTCAACAAATAATACCGCCGCCGATGACATAGTCGCCGTCGTACATTACCACAGATTGTCCTTTTGTTATGGCACGTACAGGCTTGTCAAATATAATTTTTATTTTATCTTCGGAAATCTGCTCAACAACAGCCGGTTCTTCTGTTTGTTTATAACGGATTTTGGCTTTAATTTTCATTTGACCTTTAATTTCAGGTACTGAGATCAGATTTATACGTTTTGCTGTCAGTTCACGGCTGTAAAGCTCCTCCTCAGTTCCCAAACGAACTGTATTTGTTTCAGGATCGACGGAGCATACGAACATAGGACTGGGGAGAACAAGTCCGAGTTTTTTTCTCTGGCCTACCGTATAATTTATAATACCTTTGTGCTGACCTAAAATACTTCCGTTTTTGTCAACAAAATTTCCGGCTGGATATTTTTTCCCGGTATAATTTTCTATGAATTCACGGTAAGAACAGCCTTTTATGAAACATATATCCTGGCTGTCTCTTTTATCAGAGTTAACAAACCCGTTTTCTCTTGCAATTTCTCTTACAGAGGCTTTGTCGAGTCTGCCGAGCGGGAACATTGCTGTTGCCAGCTGATTTTGTGAAAGAGAATAAAGCACATAACTCTGGTCTTTTGATGTGTCTTTTGCTTTTTTCAGAAGATATCTTCCGCTGTTTTTGTCATATTCAACGTCGGCGTAATGCCCGGTGACAACTCGTACATTGCCATACTTTTTTGCTTCGCCGAACAACAGCTCAAATTTTAAATAGCGGTTGCACTCAACACAAGGATTCGGAGTTCTTCCGTTTTCATAATCGCTTACAAACTTATCTATAACTTTTTCTTTGAAATCCGAGGAAAAGTCGCATACCGTGTGAGGAATACCGAGAGCCCGGCATACCTCAGCCGCATCATATGCGTCTTTTTGCGACGAACAGCTGTTACCGTCGGTAACGCCGCTGTTGTCTGTCAGACTCATTGTAATGCCGAGACAATCAAAGCCTTGTTTTTTAGTAAGAAGCGCTGCAACACTCGAATCGACACCGCCGCTCATTGCGATAATAGCATCATATTTTTTACTGTTCATTAAGTTTACCGTAATTTCTATTGGATTTTAAAATATCATCTGTGAATTTTCCATTCAAAGACAATGATTGTTTACGCTATATTTATTTTACCATTTACGCTGTTTTATGTCAAGTGTTTTGCGGATTTTGGGCGGTTCAAATATGCGGATTTTGGGCGGTTCAAATAATCTGCTGACAAAAGTACATTAACAGTCGGGCGGTGCTTAATTCAAAACTGCTTACTTATGACCGCAATGAAAAATTAACTTAAAGGACAGTAAGCGGGACTTGACAAAAACTGTTGTATGTGATATACTGACTGGTAGTTTTTGCGGGTGTGGTGGAACGGCAGACACGATGGTCTTAGGAGCCATTTCTTCGGAGTGTGGGTTCAAATCCCACCACCCGCACCACCGGCAGTGACTGCTCCCGACAGCACGAGTATCACTGCTGATTTTTGTTTTTCACACGACTGCAAGATCAGTTATTGAAGTTTATATTGGTTTTAGTGTTTGCAAGGAATTTTGCAGACAC
>CALWJW010000102.1 GCA_944381095.1 uncultured Clostridia bacterium
GGTGTAATAATTGGTACTCAGGCCGAGAGAATTCCAGTTGTCGGCTTTCAGGTCATTTATCGGGTGATATTTCTTGCTTGCAAATCCGAACAGCCAGTATCCGGCGGCAAACGTCGGAATGTGTGCCTGATACACTCTGCTTATCGGAAATGTGCTGGCAATTCTTCCGTGACTTCTCTTCATTGCGTTGGAATCTTCCGAATAAAACGGGCTTCCCTGCTGATTTACCATTATTCCGTCTTCTCTTAACGCTTTGTAACAGTTGCCGTAAAACTCTTTCGTGAAAAGCCCCTCAGACGGTCCGAACGGGTCGCTGGAATCTACGATTATCAGGTCATACTCGTTCTCGTGCCTTCGTATGAATTTCAGACCGTTTTCAAAGTATATGCTGACCCTTGGATCGTCAAGGCTTACTGCATTTCCCGGAAGATACTTCCGGCAAACGTTTTCAACCATTTCGTCCATCTCGACAAGGTCTATCTGCGTCACCGTTTTGTATCTGGTAAGTTCCTTTATTACTCCTCCATCTCCGACACCTATCACGAGCACTTTTTTTATTTCCGGGTGCACTGCCATAGGCACATGGGTTATCATTTCGTCGTAAATGAATTCATCTCTTTCGGTCAGCATTATATTGCCGTCAAGCGAGAGAACCCGACCGAATTCCGGAGTTTCGAAAACGTCTATGCGCTGATAATCGCTTTCCATTGAAAAAAGCTGTTTGTCAACTCTCAGACTTAAT
The DNA here is from genome assembly GCA_944381095.1 of uncultured Clostridia bacterium. Classification (GTDB taxonomy): domain Bacteria; phylum Bacillota; class Clostridia; order Oscillospirales; family CAG-272; genus SIG673. The sequence goes on from CALWJW010000102.1 coordinate 743, forward strand.
TTAACGTCAGGGGTGTGATGTTCACTGAACCACAATTCCATTTTAAATTCCTTCCGATCATTTGCTTAATATACGTAAAAACCACCTTGCCGTGACCGCCGGTCAAACCGTATTGTCTTGCGGTTATTTCAGGACGTTCAGTCGGCTTATTGACGGATCCTCAGGACCGGTCATCTGGCAACCCTTTTCGTGTGCGTAACGGATATATTCGAGAATTGCTTTGGTTATCCTTTCGCCTGGCGCCAGTATCGGTATTCCCGGAGGATAGCACATCACAAATTCACTGCATATCCTTCCCTCTGTTTCATCGAGGGGCAGACTTACTTTATCTGCATAAAACGCCTGCTGGGGACTTGCCGCGACCTCGGGTTCGATATATTCCTGAGTCATAAGTCCCGTTGGGTCACACTTGAAACGTCTTCTTATCTCAGCCAGAGCGCTCACAAGTCTTTCAACCTCCTGCCATCTGTCTCCTATGGAAAGATACGCAAGTATATTGCCCAGATCTCCGAATTCTATCTGAATGTCATATTCATCTCTGAGCAGATCGTATATTTCTATCCCGGCAAGACCTACGTCAAGGGTGTGTACGCTTAACTTTGTGGGGTCAAAGTCGAACACCGAATCACCGTTTATTATCTCTTTTCCGAAAGCGTAATAGTCACCTATTGCGTTTATTTCGTTTCTTGCGTAACCCGCAAGCTTTCCTACACTTTCAAAAACCTGTTTTCCTCTCATGGCGAGATTACGTCTGCTGATATCAAGGCTTGACATCAGCAGATAACTTCCCGACGTTGTTTGCGTGAGGTTTATTATCTGTCTGATGTAACCCGCGTTCATGTTTTCGCCGCCGAGAAGGAAGCTCGACTGTGTAAGACTGCCTCCGCTTTTGTGCATCGATACCGCCGCCATATCTGCACCGGCTTCCATAGCCGTTACCGGAAAATCCTCACCAAAGTAAAAATGAGTTCCGTGAGCCTCATCAACAAGGCAGAGCATACCGGCGTTATGCGCCATCTTTACTATTTCCCTGAGGTCGGAACATATTCCGTAGTAAGTAGGATTGTTTACCAGCACTGCCACCGCGTTCGGGTGTTCTTTTATCTTCGCCTCGACCTGTTCTCTTTTCATTCCCAGAGATATTCCGAGTCTTGAATCCACCTCCGGATTTACGTAAACAGGTATAGCGCCGCATATAACAAGTGCGTTTATCACGCTTCTGTGTACATTTCGAGGTAGTATTATTTCGTCTCCTCTTTTACAGGCTGTAAGAACCATACTTTGTACGGCGCTTGTAGTCCCGCCTACCATCAGAAAGGCGCTTTTTGAACCGAACGCGTCCGCTGCCAGCTCTTCCGCTCTCTTGATCACCGAAACCGGGTGGCAAAGGTTATCAAGCGGCTTCATACTGTTTACATCTACGTCTATACACTGTTTCCCAAGAAATGCCGTCAGCTCAGGGTTTCCTCTCCCGCGTTTATGTCCCGGAACATCAAACGGCACTACCCTCATTTTACGGAAATTTTCAAGCGCTGTGTAGATGGGTACTTCTGACTGATCAAGACTGTAATTTTTCTTCAACGTACTTACCTCTTTCGGATTTAATTATCATTAACTGCCGGAAAAAACAAAACAAGGCAGCATAAATGCTGCCTTGTAAACTTCGCCCGTACGGACGTTATTCTTTTCAAGAGTTTAACAGACCTTTACAATCACTGCCGGTCGTATTCAAAGCGGGACTGCGCCTGCTTTGTTATTGACTCTTTCACAAGTCAGCGCATATGCACTTTCGGTTTGTAAGAAACCAACTTATAAAATTTGAGCTGTCCGCTCCATCAATAAGGCAACTTTCGTTGCCAACAGGCAGTGAACCCGGCTGTCCTTATGGCCTTGACTCTGACGAGTGGTTCAAAATATTCATTCGAATTCAAATTACGCTTATTATATCACAATACCATTCATTTGTCAAGTGCGTTAGGATAAATATGTTCAATTAAGTCGTTAAATGTTGTTTACTGTTACATTCTCTTTCCAGTTATTTAAAAGCGGAAGTTTCTTTTCAAAATCTTCGCCGTTTCCGTAGAAGTCAAGGAGCTTTTCTTCAAGCTCAGGAATACTTTCCGCCCTGCCTTCGAGGTATTCTGTCAGCCTTTCCTGGCAGGATTTAAGTCTGAGCAGAAGACCTCCGAAACGCTGATCCTGAACATCGAACCCCTGGGGCTTGTTTTCCTTGAACCACTGACTGCGCAACGCTTTGTACAGTTTTTCTGTTCCGGCAATTACAGTGCCTATATCGGACACTGCTTTGCTGAGTTCTGTCCGATCATTTTCCTTGTAAGCTTTGCGGCAACGTATTCCAAGATCAACTTTCAGGGAAAGAACCTCGCACAGTGCCGCCTGAGTTTCAAACAGATATGCGAAACTGCTTTTTCCGGAGTAATCTTTCAGTTTTGCGGCATAATCGGCATATAAATTTCCGCTTCCGGGTGTTATACAGGAATCAAGAAAGCCGCTCAGTATATCGCTGTAAAGCATAAATTTACTCGGATTTGCCTGTTTACCGGAAATTTTCTGATCTGAGACATCTGCCGTATCCAGCATCATAAATGCGTCAAAATCCTCGCCGGTCAGCTCTTTGAAGGAAGATTTGATCGAACCCATATCCGTAGTTCCGGTGTAATAGCAGTGTATTGCATGAAGTGAAGGCAAAACGGCATACGGTGAACATTCCCTTCCGTCGTCACCCCAGATAGTTATAAATATATTTTCAACGTCGTTTTCGCGGCATGACTGCATTGCCGGCAGCATACTGTCAAGACTCCAACGGTTATTCGGGGTAAATCCTGTCCATGTCCAGGCACCGCCCCCGAACCACAGCTCTCTGCCGAATTTTTTATGAGACTTTATCATATCGTCGTAAAATGCTTTGTCGTCATGATAATAATCCCAGTAAACAAGACCTACTTCCGGTGGACATGAATTTTTGATTTCATCGGTGATTTCAGCGTTACGGGCGTAATATTCGCCGTTGCTTGCCAGTCGGTAGAACATATCCGACCACATTATAGGCTTGAAATTATATTTTTTTACTATTTCAAGCACCCGTTCAAGGTGTTTTTTAAGTATTGAAAATCTGTTTTGATAACCGTGGATACCGAGATAATTTCCGAGTCCGAGCATATGCGCCTCATCCATTCCTATGTGGATGTATTCGCTCTTAAAGCATTCCCGCAGGGTTTTTATCATATTTTCGATAAGCTGATAAGTCCTCTCGTTGTCCGCCAGGAGTATGTCGGCAAAATCGTTTATGCCTTTATATGTATTCCATTTGAAAATTCTTCCGAGATGTGCAAGCGTTTGCATACACGGAATAACCTCGACACCGATCGAAGCACAATACTTGTCAATATCTTTCAGTTCTTCGACAGTATACCTGCCTCTCATATAACCGAAATAAGGTTCATTCTGAACTTCATAGGTATCTTCGGTATACAGCTGGATCATGTTATAACCGAGTTTTTTGATTACAGATGCGTACTTTTTCACCTCATCAGGTTTCATTACCGCATTTCTTGACATATCGAGCATTACGCCGAATCTTTTGTTCATATTGTTACCTCCCGAAAATTGTTAAGTCGATTATACACAAATTTTATGCTTATGTCAATACATTTTTCAATAAATTCAACAATATCATTGACAATTAAATGTTTACGTGATAAAATGCAATCAGGTGGAGTTCAAAGGCAAAAAATTACCGCTTATTACACAGTAGTTAAACTTTACAGCAAAAGCAAACAAACGCAAATCAAACTTTTTCCTGAATCCGTTTCAAACAAAAATCAGACAGCGTGTATACCGTTCTCGATTGGCACTGAAAAAATACAAATACAAGGAAAAAAGATATGAAAAAGATTTTTTGGTTTATTTCTTTGCTTGCCGTAATTTGTGCACTGACAGCGTGCTCCCGCTCCGGCTACACTCTGGAATTCAGTTTATCCGAAGACGGCAAATCGTATATAATCAGCGGAATTGAAGCTTCGGGAGATATTGACTTGGTTATCCCTGAAAATTACAACGGATTGCCGGTCACAAGCATCGGAGATTCTGCATTCAAAGAATGCAAATCACTCGTCGGTTTGACTTTACCTGACAGTATAGTAAGCATAGGAAAAGAAGCTTTTTCAGACTGCACTTCACTCGCCAGCGTAAATTTCGGAGAACATAGCCAACTGAAAAATATAGGTGATTCTGCATTCAAAAGTTGTCATTTGTTCAAAATCACTATACCGGACAGCGTGACCGAAATCAGCAAATCTGCTTTCGAACAATGTTACTCGCTTGAGAGTGTGCAATTCGGTGAAAACAGTCAACTTACAAAATTGGAGTCCAGGGCGTTTTTTTCCTGTCGTTCACTGATTAAGATAAGCGTCCCGCAAAGCGTCGGATATATTGACTCATTTGTATTTTATGACTGCTCTGCACTTGAAAGCATTTCTCTGCCGGACGGCTTAACAGTTATCGGAAATCAATTGTTTCAAGGGTGTAGCTCGCTGACAAGTATCGAAATTCCGGAAGGGGTAGCAACTATTGGATATGGAGCGTTCCTGGATTGCGATTCACTTGAAAGAATCACAATACCGAATGGCGTGACAATTATCGATCAATCTGCATTCCAGGGCTGTGATACGCTCACAAAAATCTCTATACCCGAAAGCGTAACTAATATCGAAGATTATGCTTTTCAAGGTTGTACTTCACTCAAAAACGTTATTATTCCAGAAAACGTGACAATTTTAGGTAGTTCTGCCTTTGAAGATTGCACTTCACTCTCAAGCATTTACTTACCGGATAGCTTGATAACAATCGAATCATGTGTTTTTGAAAACTGCACTGCACTCAAAAATATCAACATTCCGGACAGCGTGACCAAAATCAATGAACGTACATTCGCAAATTGTACGTCACTGACGGATATTTCAATCCCAGACTCCATACTGAGCGTCAAGCATTCGGCATTTGAAGGATGTACTTCGCTTGTTTACTCAGTTTACGGCAACGCTCGTTATTTGGGAAATGAATCTAATAAACACCTGGTTCTCATGGAACCGGTATCAGAAGATATTACTGTCTGTGATATCAATACTGATACAAAAGTAATTACTGACAATGCATTTAAAGACTGCATATCCTTGGAATTTATTTCTGTTCCGGAAAATGTAGTAACCATTGGAATGTCGGCATTTGAAGGATGCGTGTCTCTTGAAAGCATTTCTTTGCCGGACAGTTTAAGCTCAATTGAATCCTTTCTGTTTATGGGGTGCACTTCACTTAAAGACATCTCTTTACCTGAAAGCCTGACTTCGATCGGATATCAGGCATTTTATGGATGCACCTCGCTTAGCAGCATAATAATTCCGGACAAAATCACAAGCATTCCAAGCGGTACATTCAAAGGATGCGCCTCGCTCGTTACAATCTCTATACCCGAGGGCATAACAAGTGTAGACTTTTCTGCGTTCGAGGGTTGCACATCATTAAATTATTACTCAGATGACAAAGCTTTGTATTTGGGAAATGAAAACAATCCTTATTTGATTCTGATAAAATTGACTGCAACAAACTTAACTTCCTTTCAGATCACCCCCAAAACAAGAATAATTTGTGACAAAGCGCTTGAATATTGTTATTCTCTTACAAGCGTAACAATTCCAGACAGCGTAATAACAATCGGCGAAAAAGCTTTTTATGACTGTTCCTCGCTGGCAAGCGTCCACATTCCTGACAGTGTTACAAGTATCGGAATTAAAGCGTTTGCAGAATGCTATTCAATTGAAACCGCTATTTTTGACAACACTATCGGTTGGAAAGCTGAAAAATCAGAACTATCAAGTTCAGATTTAGCTGATCCTTTAACTGCCGCAAAGTATTTGACATCAAAATATAAAAGATCGGAATGGAGATGCAACTGACATAAAAACAAAATTCAATTTATGGATTGGGCGTGTTTTTTCACCAATCAATATTTTGAAACTGAATTTTTAAAGTTTAACGCAACCAAGATTGGAGAAAAAATGATGATATCAATTATATATTTAACCTTTTTTCACTCCTAAGCCACTGTTTGGCGAACTTATATACTCCTTTTATCGTAATGTGGATAAACTCACTGATTTAAGAAGCGCCATAAATAAAATTATTTGACAAAAAAACCATCCCAAGTTAGTGAGGGATGGTTTTTTAAAAGTGTGTAGGCAAAGACCTATTTTACCGGGAGGTTTTCCTCCGAGTATCGTCGGCGCGAGACAGCTTAACTACCGTGTTCG
>CALWJW010000103.1 GCA_944381095.1 uncultured Clostridia bacterium
ATGTAGAGAAGTTTTCCGCTTTTTGAAAAAAGCTCGTACTTTTTTGAAAAAAAGTACGCAAAAAACTTTTCCGGCGGCAAGGTCTTGCTTAAATTTATATGTTTATATGTTCCGGGAAGAAGCTGAATAACATGATCTGATGAAACGGGTAATATTCCAACAAACCCAATGTAGAGAAGTTTTTGACCCACTTTTTTCAAAAAGTGGGTAGAGAAGTTTTCCGCTTTTTGAAAAAAGCTTGGCAAAAACTTTTCTGGCAGCGAGGTGTTGCGTAAATTTATATGTCCTGGGAAGAGATTGAACAATAAAATTTGATGATATGATAAGTACTCCAACAAACCCAATGTAGAGAAGTTTTTTTGCCTACTTTTTTTTCAAAAAAAGTAGGTAGAGAAGTTTTTGACCCACTTTTTTCAAAAAGTGGGGGAAGTTTTTTTGCCTACTTTTTTTTCAAAAAAAGTATGGAAAAACTTTTCCGGCGGCAAGGCGCTGTGTAAGTTTTAATGCTTTGGGGAGAGATCAAACAACAAAATTTGATGATATGATAAGTACTCCAACAAAACCAATGTAGAGAAGTTTTTGCCAAGCTTTTTTCAAAAAGCGGGGAGAAGTTTTTGACCCACTTTTTTTCAAAAAGTGGGGGAAGTTTTTTTGCCTACTTTTTTTTCAAAAAAAGTAGGTCAGGAAACAGAAGAGAAGTATACGGAGCGTATTTTCTGATCTTTTAGAGGTTTGTCGCGGAAATCTGTTTGGGTTTCAGCGATTCTGTCCACGGCTTCCATGCCTTCAACTACCTCTCCGAACGCTGCATACTCACCGTCAAGGAAAGTTGCATCGGCATGGCAAATAAAGAACTGACTTGAAGCTGAGTCGGGGATTTGCGTTCTTGCCATTGAAATTACGCCGCGTTTGTGTGAAATAGGATTTTTTACTCCGTTTGAAGCGAATTCGCCTTTGATTTTCTTTTTGGAACCGCCCATGCCGGTGCCGGTCGGGTCGCCTCCCTGAATCATAAAGCCTTTTATTACACGGTGAAAAATTATTCCGTCGTAAAAGTTTTCGCTTACCAGTTTTTTGAAATTCTCCACAGTCAACGGTGCCGCCGAAGCGTCAAGTTTTACTGTTATTTTGTCGCCGTTTTCCATTTCGATTGTCACATAATCCGTGATTTTGTCTGTTTTGTTATACATTTTTTGCCTCCGTTTTATTTTACGTTTTTTGTCTTTTATTTTCGCTTTTTATCGCTTTTTTTTATTTTTTCTGTGGTTTGGGTTATTTCTAACATATAATTACCATAAAATGGCAGAAATATTTATTGATTTTACAACTTGAAAAATATTGGCAGAATATGGTAAAATATATTCAATCGAAAAGCAAAATATACCAAAAAGGAGAAACAAGATGGACAGTACTGCAAAAATACTTATTTGTGATGAAAATGAAGATTTCAGGAGAATAACATCGGACTACCTGAAAAGCGTAGGTTTTTCTTCGGTTTCCGAAGCCGGAGATGCTGCCGAGTCACTTCGCAAGATCAAGACGATTTATCCCGACATAGTGATAATCGATATCTGGATGCCGGGCGGGGACGCGGTAACAGTCATCAGAGAAAGTACCCGCATATTTTCGGGAAGTGCTGTAAAGTCACCCGCGTTTATCGTTACATCTCAGCTTAATAACCCGACTATGCTTACCGAAGCGACGGAAGCCGGCGCCGAATACTGCATTTTGAAGCCTCTGAACTACACGGCGCTTGCGGAGCGCATAAGGAGACTTCTTCTCAAACGGGAAACGGCCGATCAAAGAAAAGTCCTTCCTTCGGAAAGCAACGCCAAGCTTGAAACTCAGGTGACAAAAATCATCCATCAGATAGGAGTGCCTGCTCACATTAAGGGATATCAGTATCTCCGCACGGCGATACTGATGACCATTAACGACAACGACATTATAAATTCTGTTACCAAAATACTCTATCCGTCGGTGGCGAAGCAGTACAAAACTACTTCTTCAAGAGTTGAAAGAGCCATCCGTCATGCAATTGAAGTCGCATGGGACAGAGGTGACGTCGATACCCTTAATTCGTATTTCGGGTATACCATTCAGACAAGCAGAGGAAAGCCTACTAATTCAGAGTTCATCGCAATGATTGCCGACAATCTCCGTCTTGCCAATCTCGTCTGACTTTCCGGTTTTGCTTTTCCGGTCAGTTTGCCCGCTATGTGAGGAAGTCAGACCTTCTCATTCGTTATATTTACAGATCATATTATTTTCAGGAGTCAGGGGTTTCGTCCGTGGCTCCTGAATTCGTTTTTGCAGCCGGCGGATTCGGCGAATGCCGGTAAAGTCGGCTGCCGCAGGACTGACGAAAATCTTCCCAACTGCTCGGAAATTACCGTCTGCGGCGTTCGGGATGTGAGGAAACTGAGCTACGGTGTCGGGTTTTGTAAGATGTAAAAGCTAACAGACTTTCAGACTTTTTTGCCGGTTGTTTATGTATCCTTGACGTATTACAACGGTATTTTATTTGTCAGATTTCTTAATCACAATTTCAGGGTTATTTTCGCTCTGTTTTCGCTGTATTATTCTGAGAGAAGAAACCGGCGGCTCGGTCATAGTGATAAGCCCTATGCTGTCCGCCTCGATCGTTCCGCCGTGCGGATTTTTGACGCCGTCAATATTTCCGTTTATTTTCACATTTACCGTGGACTTTTCAAACGAAAGGTCGCAGTCTGACATTTCACAGTTGATCAGCGTCAGGTTATCAGCATAACAGAGCGGCTGTGTGCCTTTTATCACACAGTCGATAAGAGTCAGGTTTTCAGAGTACCACCCGAGATATTCACCGGAGACGGTACTGTTTTTTACCGTAACGTTTCTGCTGTGCCAGAATGCGTCCTTCGTATTCAGAATGCTGTTTTCGATCAGAACATTTTCCGTGTACTGAAAAGAGTATTTGCCCGTCATTGTCACTTTGGAAAGTTTCAGATCCTTAGTGCACAGGAACGGGTATTCAGAGGTGATCTCACAGTCAGTCAGTGTTACGTCACGGCACATCCAGCACATTTCCGGCGAAACGAAACGGCTGTTTCCGATATGTACACCTACGCACTCCCGCAAAACTTTTATACCGTAAAAATCACAGTTATCAGCCGTGAAGTTGTTGCAGTACCAAACAGCGGCGCGACTGGTATCGGAAAACCTGCAATCGCTGATTTTGGCGTTATGACTGTGCCACAACGGGTATCTGAGCCTGAAATCACAGTCTTCTGCTTCTATATCCGACGTTTCTTTGAGTGCCGATTCTCCGTCAGCCGGTCCTTCAAATGTACATTTTACTATCTTTGTGTCTTTGATTCCGTAAAGCGCTCGTTCGGTATCGGTTTTAAGTCCTTCTATCAGTTTCACTCAGTTTTCCTCCTTTTCACTATCGGTTTTATTTTGCGTTCGTTTGATTTCTGTCTTAGTCGGTTTCTTCCGGTGTGTTCTATTACAGCATCACGTTTCCTGCTGATCGCCGGGAATACAGGCTGTTTTGGTTTTCAGCGTCCGCTCAGCAGTTTTATCAACGCTCCGGCTCTTGATCTGTACGTTTACAGGATATTTTTTACGTTCTTTCATTGCTGACTTGATGAGTTACAGGCAAGTTTTCAGAAGATCGGATACATTTTTTGTGTTTGCGGATAATTTTCACGTTGCTGCAACGCCGGTCTGATAAGTTACGGGTTAGTTTCAAAGTATCCTGCCGGGTGCGGTCAGATAACAGGGGAAATGTTCATGAGGTCAATGACGTCCTGCTCCGGTTTTTTATTTGCGGGTTCGTTATTCAGTCATTCCGGTACGTTTCATCCGTTCCGCTTTTGAGTATATGCAACCGCAGTAATCCTGGCGGTACAATACGTACTTTTGGGAAAGCTGACAGGATTTTTTATAGCCGTCATTTTTTTTGAAGTCGGAAAAAAGATATCGAACGCCGTATAGCTGTGACATTTTTTCCCCGATCGAATTCAGTAATCGCGCGTTTTTGTAAGGACTTACCGACAGCGTGGTGCAAAAAAAGTCATATTCGTTGTCGGAAGCGTATTTTGCCGTATATCCGAGTCTCAGTCCGAAACATCCGGTACACCGTTCACCGCCCTCAGGATCATCTTCTTTTCCCTTAGCTATCCTCAGAAAATCCTCCGGTGTGTACGGACAGATTATTACCTTTGCGTCAATTCCGGACTTTGCCGGCAAAGTCACAAGCTCGTTTGCTCTTCTTACATATTCCTCGTACGGCTGGATGTTCGGGTTGTAAAAGAGCAGATCGATGTCAAAATAAGGGGCAAGATACTCTATGACATACGAAGAGCAGGGCGCACAGCAGGCGTGAAGCAGCAGTTTCGGTTTTTCGGGAAGCTTTGATACCTCGCCCAGCTTTCCGGTGAGCCATTTTGCGTAATTCATTTGTTCCATAATCTGCCTTTTACCTCGCAAAGTTTTGTTTGCTTTACAGTGTTTCTTCATTTGTTTCGGTTTTGAACAGTTCGTTTTTGAACTGTTTTATTTTATAAGTATCCGCTATGTTTTCATCCAATTGTATTTGTATTGTCAGTAATGTGCGATTTATATATCAAAATCAGATAATAGTCTTAAACACTATAACATCTCAGCACTTCAATTTCCTGCCAGCCGGAATTTATATTTTTTTCTGCAAATAAATCATATCTGCCAGTTGTGTACCTGCTTCATATATAGGGTGGTCATAATTATCTGTGAAAAAGTCTTTAATAATATGCGAACGAACAAATCCACACTTTTCATAAAAAGGGATTGTAAGCGGACTATCCCCTGTGCCAACTTGCAGTACGGAATATTTCCCTTTGTAAGTCGCAGCAACAAAGTCAATCATTGCTTTACCGTACCCCTTCCCCTGAGATTCAGGCTCTGTTGCAATATTTTTAATTTCAAGAATGCCTTTTCCTTCGTCTGTTACTACACATTCGCACTTAATTCCATCATCGTCCAAAACATACATTGTCCCTCTATTAAGATACCTGTCTATCATATCCTCCTGCTCATCTGCTAATAACAACAGCCGAAGAAATTGTTTTTTATTCTCCTTGATTTCTTTTATTTTCACTTCAACACTCTCTCCGAATTTCAACTTGACAACTTAGAATTTTTCGTTATTAAAAATATTCTGCCAAATGGTTTGTTTCAAAAATTATCCGAGACACTGCAATTATAATTAAAGACGATGCCACCCGAATCAAAGTTCTTTGGTTGCGACGTTAATATGGCAATGTTTTCGTTTTGTTATTTAACTTTACAGTTTTTGAAATGCCCCTTAGAATGTCAATTCTTTATCACAGTACCCGTTTTGTTTTCTGACTTTATAGTTTCCTTTGTAGTTTCAGGATTGTCCGCAATTACTTGGCAAGCTTTTACCACGATTGTTTTTCCCGGTGTTTTGCAAACTCCGGTGTGTTTTTTAACATTAGAGCGCTTGGATTTATTGGTTTTGCACAGTCATTAAGTGCTTACCCGACAATTTTATTTCCTGAATCGTTTTATAGGTAATTTTACTCCCGTGATGTTACGGCTTACAGGGTCATGCCTGATTTGCTGTTTTGCTCTCGGCGTAACGGTAAAAATCGTCGGTCGCTTTTATGAAATCCGCGCTGTTGCTCTTGACGACGTCGTGTCCCCCGTGTATGGTAACCAGCTTTCCGTCGGCAAGCGAGTCCGCTATAAGTTTTGAATGTGCGGGTCTTATGGCGTCCCTGTCTCCGACAATGACCAGCGCCGGACATTTTATCACGGACAGACTCCCGGGATTGATGTGAGGTTCCTTTACCATCAGTGACATAAGCTCATATGACTTTCTGGCTTTTTCGTTTTGCGGGTTGCGTCGAAGCGCTTTTTTTGAGGATTTCCATGTGCTTTTTATCCAACGCATATCCTTGCTTTCAAGCCCCTCCGGGAAAAGATTTGCGCCCGCAAGTACAAGGGAACTGACCATTTCAGGATAATTAAGTGCAAAAAGAAGTGCGATATTGCCGCCGTCGCTGTAACCTATCAGGTCTGCTTTTGCTATGTTTTTGTCCGTCATGAATTCTTTTAGGTCCTCTTTAAACCTGTTAAGAGTAAATTCACCTTTTCCTCTCGGACTTCTGCCGTGCCCTCTTGTGTCTATCGCTATCACTCTCCGGGTTTCAGCGTAGTGAGTGAACAAGTAGAAAAAACTTGACGAGTTTCCCCCGTTCCCATGTAAAAATATTATCGGACTACCCGGATTTTTACTGCCGAGCTCAGTATAAAATAATTCTATATCCATTTTTTCCTTTCCCGCTTACTTTTTTGAAAAAAAGTAAGCAAAAAACTTTTCTCGAGGCAAGGTGTAGCGTAAATTTATTTGTTCCGGCTTACCTTTTTGAAAAAAAGTAAGCAAAAAACTTTTCTGGCGATCATGTGTAGCGTAAATTTATTTGTTCCGGCTTACCTTTTTGAAAAAAAAGTAAGCAAAAAACTTTTCTGGCAATAAGGTTTAGCATAAATTTATTTGCTTTGGGGAGAGATTGAACAACAAATCTTGATTTAACTGTGAAGATTCCAACAAACTCAATGTAGAAAAGTTTTTGACCCACTTTTTTCAAAAAGCGGGGAGAAGTTTTTGCCGAGCTTTTTTCGGAAAGCTCGTACTTTTTTGAAAAAAAGTACGCACTTACTTTTTTGGAAAAAAGTAAGCAAAAAACTTTTATTGCGGTC
>CALWJW010000104.1 GCA_944381095.1 uncultured Clostridia bacterium
TATGCGATAAAGCCCGCGACACCGTTCACGAAAATGTATTTCGTTTTCAGGTGTTCAAACTTTAACGACACTGGTGGGAGAAGGTGGATTCGAACCACCGAAGGCAGTGCCAGCAGATTTACAGTCTGTCCCCTTTGGCCTCTCGGGAATTCTCCCATATAAAATTGGAGCTGGTGATCGGAGTCGAACCAACAACCTGCTGATTACAAATCAGCTGCTCTGCCATTGAGCCACACCAGCATAACCGCCCATCGCAGAGAACCGTTAACTCCGGGTGTAACCCACGCTTACAAAAGGCGGGTATTTATGTCGCCACGGGAAGTCTCACGATTGACGTCATATATTGTATCATAAAACAAAGATATTGTCAAGCTTTTTTTTAAAAAATATACCTGTAATTTCAAATAACTGATTTTTGTCAGAAGTATAGGGGCGGCGCAGAGTAATCGTGATACGGGATTGCAGATGCAATGTACGGTAAAAACGCAAAAAACTGAAAAACCGAGTATAACTGCTTTTCGTTACAAAGAGTCGGACAGCGGCGAAAGTCAAGGTAGCGGCGGAAGCCATGGCGGCGGAGAGTCAAGGTAACGGCAGAAAGTTAAAGCGCCGGTTTACTTACTGTTACTTTTTCTTTTTTTTACCGGTACAAAGCCCGCGGAGTTCTTCGAGAAAGGTTTCTATATCCTTGAATTCACGGTAAACGGACGCAAATCTGACATAGGAGACTTCGTCTATTTTGCGCAGCTTTTCCATAACCATATTTCCGATTTCAGCCGTTGTTATTTCGTCACGCAGCGAGTTTATAAGCTCGTTTTCTATCTCGGAGGTCAGAGCTGATATGGCTTCTTCGGTCACAGGTCTCTTATAACAGGCCCTGCGTATACCGGCGGCTATTTTGTTTTTATCAAAAATTTCTTTGCTGCCGTCTTTTTTTGTTACGAACATAGGAGTCGCCTCGATTATTTCGTATGTCGTAAATCGCTTCCCGCAGTTTTCGCATTCTCGACGTCTGCGGATACTTGATTTATCTGACGGACGGCTGTCAATTACTTTCAATTTACTGTCTGGACTTGAACAATACGGACATTTCATTTGCTGACTCCTTTTTGAATTTTCGCGGTTTGGTTTTCACTTAAATCCTGATCCGGCATAAAATAAAAGTGGACTTTGTCGAAATTGTTTGCCTGAAAATCCGCTTTGAGTGTTTAAAAGTTGTTGATACAGGCAAAAATATGTACGATTAAAGGATCAGAAAGGATAACAGTTATGCTTGTAAAACGGGGAGATATCTTCTACGCAGATCTCAGTCCGGTTATCGGTTCGGAGCAGGGAGGAATGAGGCCGGTACTTATCATACAGAATGACGTCGGTAACAGATACAGCCCGACTGTGATTGCGGCAGCGATAACGAGTAAAACCGGGAAAAGCAAGTTGCCGACACACATAGACGTCGCGCATGCCGGTGAAGCCCTCAGTGCTCAGGGACTGGCGAAGGATTCTGTCATACTTCTTGAGCAGGTACGTACATTAGACAAAAGAAGATTAAAGGAACATATCGGACACCTTGACGATAACACCATGCAAAAGGTCAATACTGCTATCTCAGTCAGCTTCGGACTTTCCGCACAGGATTATACCGTAGAGGACAAGAGTGGATCATATGCTCAGGGAGTCGCTGATACCTATCAGACCGAATGAGGCGGCGTAAAAAATTAAATTCCGATAGCTTTCTGCCGGAAAAGCCGGGACAACTAATCAGGACTCCGGCTGACATACGAAATTGCTCAGCACAGGAGCGCGCGTTGTTTCGGCTATGGCGTTCGTTTCCGCGGTAAATCCGGTTTTAACGCAGTTGACCGTCAGACGTCATTTCTTCGTGTCAAAGTTGAATTTTACACTTTATGCTGTATATCTGAAAATTAAAGCGGACTGCGTAAAAGGTAACAATAGCGGTTTGAACTTCTGATTTCAGGGTCTGTCGGTATAATGTACTATAATTGTGCGTTCCTTTCCCGACAAAAGATCAAATCCGGTTATGATCGCTCCCCCGAGACTCATCAGCTCAGAAAAGTCCGTCTCGTCTGTTTTGCTTCGGAAGACGTCGTGCTGTGAGGAAAAAATCATGAACTCTTTGCCTCTCACCAGCAGAGCTCCTTCTCTTCCTATTATGACATCGTCCTGATCCGGGAAGCGCTCTTCGGCGTATTTTATATGCATACCGTGCAGTTTTTTTGCCATATTGCGACGGAATTTCACCTGACTGTTTATCTTTCCGGCGAAAAACATTTTTCCTCTTTTCTTTCTGTATTTATTATTTCATTATTCGTTTGTATTTTCTGCGGTAAAGCGTTCAACGCTTTACCGCTTTTCGGCAGAAGTCGCTTCTACGGCATTCTGCGTTTGTTTTCATGATTTGAAAACGCCGTTGTTTGAAATTACACTGTAACGTTTTGACTCTGTTTTTATCTGTGGTTTTATTTTTTACTTTCCTCAGCCATCTGCATAAGACGTTTGTTGAACTCTTCCGCAGTGTTGTAACCCATTGATTTCTGGCGTTGATTCATAGCGGCAATTTCAATTATTACCGCAAGGTTTCTTCCGGGACGTACCGGAACCACTACTGTCGGGATCTCAATACCCATAATTTCGGTCATTTCGTTTTTAAGTCCCATTCTGTCATAAATCTTACCCTCAACCCAGGGTTCAAGCTTCACTACAAGTTCTATTTTTTCGGTTTCCTTGACTGAACCTATTCCGAAAAGTCGGCGTATATCAACTATTCCGATGCCGCGGAGTTCAATGTAATGACGGATAAGGTCAGGCGCCCGGGCGACCAGTGTTTTTGAGCTTACGCGCCTTATTTCGACAGCGTCGTCGGCAATAAGTCTGTGACCTCTCTTTATCAGCTCGATCGCGGTTTCGCTTTTGCCTATTCCGGAGTCGCCGAGTATAAGAATTCCGATTCCGTAAACCTCTACCATTACCCCGTGTCTTGTAAACATGGGAGCAACCTTGACTCTCAGCGAGTTTATAAGAGAAGCCATGAACTCCGAGGTCCTGACAGCAGTTCTCAGGAGAGGCACATCGTATTTTTCCGCCATTTCGTAAAACACCTTCTGGGGTTCGATCGAACTTGAAATAATCACGCAGATCGGCTTTGCCGAGAGAAATTTTTCGACGTTGTTGCGCAGCACCGACTCTTCAAGTCCTGAGAGGTAGGCATATTCTTCTCTGCCGATTATCTGGACGCGGTGCGGCTGGTATAGCTCGGTGAAACCCGTAAGCGGCAGTCCCGGGCGGTTTACATCTGCGGTATTTACAATAACATCATTTTCACCCATATAAAGTATTTCGAGCTGAAATTCTTTTATTACCTCTTTAAGGCTTACTCCTTGTCCGAATGTTTCCATATTCCTGCTCCTTTTCAGTTTATGTTTTAATCAAAGCCGGTTTTTTATTCAGTATAACGCAGTTTTTCCCCGGTTAAAATGTACATGTGCTATCCGTCGAAATGATCTAAGTGTAACGGTAGCTTTCCGCCGGTCGCGGTTTGCCGGCAGCATCCGGATAATTCCGGGGGGTAAAGCGTTTTTCAGTCGTGAAAATCAACTTTCTTTTTCGGGTAAAAAGTAAACGCGTAAATTTTCAAGTGCTGTACGTTCAAGCTCGGAAAGCTGTGCTTTTTCCTCTTCTTCAACCACCTTTTCCATAACAGGACGTGTTTTTGGGTGTCTCGGGGCAAACACGGAACAGCAGTCCTCGTACGGCAGTACCGATGTATCAAAGGTGCCTGTTTTACGTGCGATCTCTATTATCTCTTCCTTGTCAAGACCGATGCAGGGTCTGAATACCGGTATATCGGAGACTGCATTAGTCACATTAAGCGCCTGCATGGTCTGTGATGCCACCTGACCGAGACTTTCTCCCGTTATAAGTGCGTCGCAGTATCTTTGTTTTGCGACAGCGCAGGCTATACGCATCATACTGCGGCGAAGGAGCAGTGTGAAGTAGCTTTCATCAACGGTATCTTTCAGGCGCTCCTGTATACCGGTCACCGAAACGCAACTGACTCGCATCTGACCGCAGTAGCTGCTCATGATGTTTGCCAGCTCCAGAACTTTTTCTTTGGCTTTTTCTGAGGTATACGGGAAGCTTTCAAAGTGAACTGCCTCTATTTTTGCTCCTCTTTTTGCCATCATGTAACCCGCAACCGGACTGTCGATGCCACCGGAAAGTAAAAGCAGTGCTCTGCCGGACGTGCCGACAGGCATTCCTCCGGCTCCGCGCACGGCGTCTGCGTGGACAAAGGCGTATTCTTCGCGTACCTCAACGGTTATATCGGCGTCGGGCTTTTCCATTGAAACGCCTATCTTTCCGTTGGTGGCTTCAAGGACGGCTGCTCCGACAGTCGCGGCGATTTCGGGTGAAGTCATCGGGAATTTTTTGTCCGCTCGCTTTGCAGAGGCTCTGAAGGTCCGTTTTCCTTCAAGAAACGGCGGGATATATTCTTTTACCGTCGCCACGATGCTGTCAATGTTTTTTTCGGTTTTTGCCGCCCGACAGACTGTGGAGATACCGAAAACGGTAAGCAGTTCCCGGAAAAGACCGGGCTTGTTGACGGTTTCGCCCAGCGGCTCAACGTAGATAGTTGACTGGGACGAACGAACCCTGAACTCGCCGAACGGCGCAATTTTCTTTCTTATATTGGAAAGCAGAACACTTTCAAACTGCCCCTTGTTAAGACCTTTAAGGGCAAGTTCTCCGTATTTGCAAAGGTATATCTCTTCCATAAAAATAATCCTTTCTCCGGCTCGCTTGATTGATCCTGTTATCAGCGCAGAAGTATCGGTACGGACAGTTTTTCCGGTCGCATCAATAAATCTGCCGTCTGACGGATTTCCGGGAGTTACCGGAAAGCAGGGCGATTTTCGGTATCATTTTATCACATATCGGGGATAATGTCAATAAGCTGTCAGATAAAAAAGCAAAGGTGCATACCGGTATTTTACGTATATCGGGCGGATTTGGTTATGACGGCAGAGGCAAAGGCATAAAGGCAAATTCAGGTGAAAATCTACCGTTATGATCAAACAAAAAAATATTTGTTTTTTGTATGTTTGTCAATGATGTGAGACCAAAAAGTTAAAAAAAGAAATTGGTTAGTTAGAATAATGCTCTGCGAGGTGAAAGGATGAGGGGTGGAGCGCAGCGGAACCCCGAAGGAATGAAGCTCGCAGAGCGTCAGCCGCCGAGTTCGGCGCGCTTCTGAAGTGGTGTTTTCCACCCTAAAACCGCCATTGCAATACGGTTGGAACGGTATAGGTAAGCCTTCATTTGCTTTAGTAAATCGTGGTATGAATAGAATTTCAAATGGTTGTAGAAACGTTCTTGGTCATTTCTGTGACTTCTTTCAACCTTGCCGTTGTGCCAAGGAGTTCTCGGACGGATTGTTTTGTGCGTAATATCGAGATGGTTGAGGAAAGCATCAAAGTAATGTACTCGCTTTGTTTTTTGTGTGTTGCAAAATTCACCGCCATTGTCCGTCTGTATCGTTTCCGGAGCATAGCCAAAGTAAGCAATAGCTCTCTTCACGAAATCTACGGAAGAATAACCGCTTTGCTCTCTGTAAGGATATATGAAACGCTCTCTTGAAGCCTCGTCAATCATTGTGTATTGGTAGAATTTCTCACCGTCTTTGCCGGAATAACAAGCAGCGGGAACTACTTTAACGTCAAGCTGCCACTTAATACCGAGAACGGTAGGCGTGTCGTAATGCTTGTTGTGTTTAGACTTTTTCTTTGTGGATTCAACCTTTTTTCTGAATCCAAGGCGCACAAAAACACGGTAAAGAGAGCCGGGATTTCTTGTATATCCTTTTTCTTCCCGAAGCTTACCGTAAAGCTCACAAATTGAAATGTTAGGATTTCTTCTGTGGTAATCCTTGATCCATTTGAGCTCTTCTTCGGTATGCGCATTTGGGTGCGGTGAGTGAGGTTTGTGAGATTTTGGAATGAGAGATTCTCTCGTTCCGTCATAGATCTTGTTCCATCGCATAAGCGATGCTTTGGATATGTGGTATCTACGACATACGAAATCTATGTCGTGCGTATAGCGGTATAAATTGATGGAACCTACTTTTGTTGAAATTTGGTGTGGACAAAATCCTTTTATTGTGGTATAATCTTTCATGGAAGTGATTGGGTCCTTTCTGTCGAATTTGTTAGGAGTAACATTATTCTAACAGAATCCAATCACTTTTTCTATTGTTTTTTCATTTTCAGTCCCATAACAATTGTAACACTACAGATCAAACAAAAAAATATTTGTTTTTCCTATTGACAAAGTCAAAACGTTATGATATAATACACGTATCGCATTTGGCGGTATGTTATATTCCGCCGTTACGTGGCGGAATAGCTCAGTTGGCTAGAGCAATCGGTTCATACCCGATAGGTCGTGGGTTCAAGTCCAACTTCCGCTACCATCCGGCCCGTTGGTCAAGAGG
>CALWJW010000105.1 GCA_944381095.1 uncultured Clostridia bacterium
CGTAACCGGCTTTGATTCCTCGTTTCTGATCGTGATAAAGCTGCGACAGACATGTAGCCATTTTTCCGCTTCCGGGGCCCGGAGCTGTAACCACAATCAAAGGTTTTGTTGTTTCTATGTAATCGTTTTTTCCGTATCCGTCGTCGCTGACTATTTCCGCGACATTTGTGGGATATCCGCTGATCGGATAATGTTTATAAGACTTTATGCCGAGATTACCGAGCCGTTTGATGAACATATCGGCAGAGGGTTGTCCTGAATACTGTGTGATCACCACGCCGCCGACGTAGATGCCGATTTCATTGAACGCGTCGATAAGTCTCAGAGCGTCCATATCGTAAGTGATACCGAGGTCGCCTCTGATTTTGTTCTGTTCTATGGCAGTTGCGGACAGGACTACGATAATTTCTGCTTTATCCTTCATTTTCAGCAGCATTTTTATTTTGCTGTCAGGGCAGAACCCCGGCAACACCCTTGACGCGTGATAATCGTCGAAAAGTTTGCCTCCGAATTCAAGATAAAGTTTGCCACCGAAACTTTCTATCCTCTCTTTTATTTTTTCCGATTGCAGAGTAATATATTTGTCGTTATCAAAACAAAGCGGTTTCATAAATATCAAAGCCTCACTTACTGAAATACAACTGTTAACTGACAGATACATTGTAATACAGAATCCGATATTTTTCAATAGCTTACGGCAAAATAATGAAAAAATTTCGAAATAACGGAAAAAACTATAAAAAACCTATTGACACAGAACGCAAAAGATGATATAATTTACAGAGTGCACAGATACAGTTTTAATCAGGGGTGCTGACAGGAGTCGGCTGAGAATCGGTTGCTACCGTAAACCCTTTAACCTGATACGGATAATGCCGGCGAAGGGAGATTATATGTAAAATATTTCATAGATCTCACATCGGCGCGCGTGTGGGATTTTTTTCATGCGTGCGACCGTGTCCGCGCGAAGGTTCCGGGCGGAGTGTATCGGTGTGAAAAAATATTTTACGGGAGGCTGAAAATGAACAGCAAAAAAACAGTGCAGAGTCAGGCAATAAAACTATGTGAATGTGCAATAATGATTGCGCTCGCAATAGTGCTTGATTTCTTTTCAAAAGGGATTTCGTCGTTTATTTTCCCTGATATATGGGTAAATGGCGGAGGAATAACTCTTTTTATGGTACCGCTTGTATTTATAGCATACAGGCACGGAAACAAGTGGGGGCTTCTTACGGCTTTTGTGTTTTCCGGAATACAGATACTGACCGGATGGTATGCGCCGCCTGCGGGAACAGCGCTGTCGTTTGTGCTTTGTGTGCTGCTCGACTATGTGCTGGCGTTTACGGTGCTCGGGCTTTCAAATTTTTTTGCGTCGTTTATCAAAGACAAGGTGCTGGGATATGCGTTCGGAGCATTTGTGGTATGTATGCTCAGATTCGTGTGCAGCTTTCTTTCGGGAGCCATACTCTGGGGAGAATACATAACATGGGGATTTACAAGCGTTTGGCTCTACTCGTTTGTCTATAACATTTCTTATATGCTCCCGAACGCAATTCTGACGTCGGTCATTATATACGGTCTTTGCAAAGTGATGGATCCGAAGACGCTGAAAAGAAACGTTAAAGAGGCTCAGAACGAAGAACAGTAACAGGCTTAACTTCCTGAAACATAATGCATACAGATTGATTTGGGATGTTTTGACTGACAGATTATCGGATTTTATACCGTAAGTATGTCGGAAAATAAAACAGTAATGTCAAAGTAAATGCTTATTTTACCGAAAACAAAAACCGCAGAAAGGCAAACCCTGTCTGCGGTTTTTTATTGCCAATATAAGGCAGAACGAAAATAATAATAAATCCGACTGATAACAGAGTTTCAAGACAAGATAACAGTAACGAGTACCGGTAAATCCACAAGCCAGAATTTGATATCGATTTGTACTTGACTGAAATCTGAAACTGTGGTATAATAAACTTGAATATTTATATACGCGAATTGGAGTGAATATTATCAGAAATGTACTTTTGCTGAGTTGCAGCACCGGAGAAGGTCATAACAGCGCAGCATATGCAATAGAAAACGAGCTGAAAAAAATGGGTTGCCGGTACAGCCATGCGGATCCGGTATCGTTCAGGAGTGAGCGTTCAAAAGAACTGGTCGCGTCACTCTATAACAACATGATAAAAAAATCTCCGTCGGTTTTCGGGATGGTTTATAAGATCGGAGATATTTATCAGAAAACCGGAATTATTTCACCTGTTTATCTGGCAAACGCTTCTTATGCGGATAAACTCGCCAGGTTTATAACAAGTAACCAGTTTGACGCAGTGATATGCACACATCTTTACGGGATGGAGGCAATGACTGCGCTTCTGAGAAGGGGAATGCGCATCCCGACATACGGGGTGCTTACAGATTATACCTGTATACCGTTTACCGGAGAGACCAAGCTGGGGAAATATTTTATTCCTCACGAAAGCCTTATTGAAGAAGCCGTAAAAAAAGGAATACCGGAAGAAAAAATAACTGTAAGCGGAATACCGACCGCGTCCGAATTTTCCGAAAAAATCGGAACAGAAGAAGCGCGTGAAAAGCTCGGTCTCCCGAAAGACAGAAAAATTTATCTTACCATGACGGGCGGAGTAGGCTGTGAGAATATGGTCGGATTTTGTGAGGCGCTGGCAGAAAAAGAGACCGATAAAAATTATCTTCAACTGGTACTGACAGGTAATAACAAGTCAATGAAAGAACGTCTCGACGAAAAATATGCCGGCAGCGAAAATATAAAGACAGTGGCATTTACAAGACAGATTCACCTCTACATGAAAGCAAGTAACGTTATGGTAACCAAACCGGGAGGACTTTCAAGCACTGAGGCGGCTGTGGCAAACGTGCCGCTGGTACAGGTCAACGCAATTCCCGGGTGCGAGTCCGAAAACGTCAGGTTTTTCTCGGAAAGAGGTATGTCATTTTACGCAAAGAACAACAAAGAAGCGGCGGAAATGGCGATAAGGCTTTCGGAAGACAGAGAGCTTTGCGAAAGGATGAAGGAAAATCAGAGCCGTTTTGTTTACGCAGATGCGGCAAGAAAAATAGCGGAGGAGGTGGTGAGAGGTGAGTAACGTTTTTGTATGGATATTTTTTATCGCCTTTGGCTTTCTCAGCGGAAGTATAATGTATTCAAAAATAATACCGATGAAAATATACGGAAAAGATATAGAAAAAGAGGGAATTGACGGTAACCCCGGAGCAGCGAACGTTTTTATGAAGATAGGCGTGACTGCAGGCTTTCTTTGTCTGTTTCTGGATATCATAAAGGGATTTTTGCCGATATATCTCGCGGTCAGATTTCTGAATACCGACAGCTTTTTCTTTTCACTGATGCTGGCGGCGCCGGTACTCGGACACGCCATAGCTCCTTTCAACCGTTTCCGCGGAGGAAAATGCATAGCGACATCTTTCGGAGAATTACTCGGTATACTACCTGTAACATATGTTGTGGTTTTGCTTGCAGCACTTTATATACTTTTCTCAACAGTGTTCAAGATAAGTCCGAACAGGATAAGAAGTATTGTAACTTTTTCGATTTTCGGTCTGACTGCGTTTGTTGTGCTCCTGATATTGGATAAAATGTCGCTTGCGTTCGGATGTTTTTTCATATCGCTGACGGCAGTGATAAAGCATACGAAATATTTTTGCGGAGATTATTCAAGAGGCGAAGAACAAAACCGTTCGGAAGCTGAAAAAACTGACGACGAAGTTACCTTAAATCAAAAGTGACATCGGAAAGCTTTCCGTTCATGGTTATTTGGCGCACCCAAAAATGCGTGTTATCCGGATTTGACGATGCCGACGCCGGTTTATGCAATTCTTAATATTGCGAAAACCTGAGCGCCGTCTGAAAGAGTTTTTTAACCGAAAAAATGACTAAAACATAATTCTGATGCCCGATTTTACTATATCAGAAAAGGAAAAAGCATTACGGAAAGAGAAATCCATAATGCTTTTTTTAGTTGTTTTTGTACCGACCTGCTGACAGCAACTTTACCTCAGAAATATTTCAACCGGAAATATTTCAACTGTATACGCCTGACTCTGCGGATTTATCACAATTGAAATATAATATCACAGAGAAAAATGTAACTCCGGATTTGAACATCACAGAGGAAAATGTCACTCTGAAATATTCCCGAAACGCCGTCAGGACTTACGCATTCGGTTTGCGGCAATGTTAAAAACCACTTAAAATACAGAAAGGAAGGCAACGTAAAAATACTGAAAACAGTAAAAAACAGTAAGGAAAAAAACGTAAAAAATGCTGATAACAGAGTAAATAAGGTGAAGAAAAAACGTCAGACTTCCGCTATTACATCAATTTCAACAAGCACATCTTTCGGCAAGGTTTTAACCGCCACACAGGAACGTGCCGGCTTTGACGTAAAATATTCTGCATAAACGCCGTTGAAGGCGGCAAAATCATTCATATCTTTGAGAAAACAAACAGTTTTTACGACTTTGTCCATGGAAGTGCCGGCTTCGGTCAGAACCTGAGCGATATTTTTGCAGACCTGGTGAGTCTGACCTTCGATCGTGTCTGATTCGACATTTCCTGTCTGAGGATTTATTGCGATCTGACCGGACGTAAAGACAAAAGACGAGGTTTTGATAGCCTGTGAGTACGGACCTATTGCGTCGGGAGCGTTTTTTGTATAAATTTTTTCCATAACGGGACTTCCTTTCATGAATATTTTGCGGTTTTTGATCTTAAAGCGCGGTGGTTCAAATACGTATAACGGCATTGATTTGCTTACTTGCAGGAAAAAGTCCTGCCGTTGGTCGGAATGCCGGGAAAAGTACCGGAAAATCAGCAGACCACTCTGAACCCGGCGTTTTTAAGGCTTGTGACTATCTCGTCGATATGCTGGTAGTTTCTCGTTTCAATTGAAAGACGCAGGAAGCAACCGTTGATGTCTGCGGTTTCACTGGCTCTTTCATGATGAACCGAAACGACGTTACCGCCGCATCCGGCGATAATTTCGGAAACTGCGCTGAGCTGACCCGGTTTGTCCATAAGTTCAATGCACAGCGTGCAACTGCGACCGGAGGTGAGAAGTCCTCTTTTTATGACTCTTGACAGAATGGTAACGTCTATGTTACCGCCTGACACTATTGCAACGACTTTTTTGCCCTTTACGTCTATCTTGTTGAAGAGTACAGCCGCTACCGAGGTAGCTCCCGCTCCTTCCGCGATCATTTTGTGCTGTTCGATAAGGGTGAGAATAGCAGTCGAAATTTCGTCCTCGGTAACGGTAACAATCTCGTCGACAAATTCGGAAACAAGTCTGAAAGTGTTTTCTCCGGGTTGTTTGACTGCTATACCGTCGGCTATGGTTGAAACGGAAGGCAGTGTTTCGATCTTGCCGTGCAGGATACTGTTGTACATACTGGGGGCTCCGGCTGCCTGGACTCCGTAAATTTTTACGGAAGGTCTCAGCTTTTTGAGTGCAAAAGCGACGCCGGAAATCAGACCGCCTCCGCCGACCGGCACCACAACGGCGTCGACGTCTTCTATTTCGTTTAAAATTTCAAGACCTATCGTTCCCTGTCCGGCAATTACGTTTTCGTCATCGAAGGGGTGTACAAAGGTGTAATTTTTTTCGTCACGGAGCTCGAGGGCTTTCCGGTAGGCGTCGTCGTAAACTCCTTTCACCATGCATACCTCTGCACCGTAGCTTTTGGTTGCCTCCACTTTGGAGATGGGCGCGCCGTCGGGCAGGCAGATGACGGACTTTATACCGTATTTTGATGCGGCAAGGGCTACACCCTGTGCATGGTTACCCGCAGAGCAGGCGATGACGCCGTGAGATTTTTCCTCGTCTGTAAGCTGGGATATCATATAACCGGCGCCCCTTACTTTGAATGATCCGGTCACCTGAAGGTTTTCGGGTTTTATGTAGAGCTGGCAGTCCGGATTGATTTTCGGAGCATGAATGATGTTTGTCTGGCGCACAACTTTTTTCAGAACGTGCGAGGCATGATAGATTTTGTCGAGAGTTAACATAATTGACACTTCCTGTTCTTGGGGTTAAAAAATCATTGTTTAAGCGTATTTTTTCATGATAAAAAACAATAAATGAAAAAAGCGTAAGGTTACGCGCATTTTCGTAGTTTTGACAGAACGTCAAGCGTGTGAAGCAAGAAAAACGTCAGCAGCCTTATCTGTTGCAGTCGTTTTCTTTTACATACTTTTTATAATCTTCAACACAGCGTAAAAGCAACTGTACTTTGTCTTCCGGCATTAAAATTCTGCCGGTTAGAAAATCGTCAAGCAAGGCAAGACTTATTTTCAGGTAAGAACAAACGAAGAGTCTGTTGACGCCCGATTCAAGCAGGGTTGCCCTTAATTCTTCCGGACTCATTTTT
>CALWJW010000106.1 GCA_944381095.1 uncultured Clostridia bacterium
TCCGCGATCATCAGCACATCGGGATGCCTTGAAAGTATTTCACTGTTGAGTTTTTTGAAAAATGCGATGGCTTCAAGGTTTTTGTTATCGCCCTAAATATTCGGTACCCATTCACCGGGACGCCTGTCGAAATCAAGATAGAGCATGGAAGCAACTGCGTCAATACGCAAACCGTCGAGGTGATAGCGTTCTATCCAGAATAAGGCGCTTGAAATCAGGAACGACTGCACTTCGTTCCTGCCGACATCGAAGTAACGTGTTCCCCAGTTTTCGCTTTCTACTCTGTCGTTTCCCTGATATTCATAGAGCCTTGAACCGTCGAATTCGTACAGACCGTGTTCGTCCTTCGGAAAATGCGCCGGCACCCAGTCAAGAATGACGCCAATGCCGTTTTCGTGCATCAGATTCACGAAATACATAAAGTCAGCCGGAGTACCGAATCTTGCAGTTGGTGAAAAATATGAGCAGACCTGGTAGCCCCAGGAACCATCGAACGGAAATTCGGTGATCGGAAGAAGCTCAACATGAGTATAACCCATTTTTTTCACATACGGGACAAGCTGGTCTGCAATTTCCCTGTAACTGAGGAATGCCGACGGATTATTTTTCGTGGAAACTCCGTTTCTTGTGCGCCATGAACCGAGGTGCACTTCGTAAATATTTACGGGACAGGCAAATTTGCCTTTTTCTGTTACTCTGATTGTCTTCTTACGGTGAGTCATCCATTTTGCGTCATTCCAGGCATAGTCCGGCATATGAGTAATTACCGAGGCTGTTTTTTCCAATGTTTCCGACTGAAAAGCATAAGGATCGGCTTTCAGAACGGTTTTTCCTTTTGAGGTAATTGCGAATTTGTAGGTGGAACCTATCGGAAGCGAGTCTGCCGGAAGTTTTATCGACCAGACGCCCATATCGGTTTCCCTTGTGAAAGGAAAGGTTTCCCTGTTCCAGCCGTTAAAATCGCCACAGAGACATACTTTGTCCGCGTTAGGGGCCCAGACTCTGAATACTGCGGTCTTGCCTATAAAGTGTAGTCCGAGGTAGCGATACGCAAAATAATTGGTGCCCTGATGAAAGAGATAAGCGGGTAGAGAGCCGTTTTTATCGGTGTTCAATCTTTCACCTCCCTTAATAATACCGTTAACACTTACATTATAAAACAAAAACAGGGTTTTGTCAAGGTGGTTTTGTTTAAAATGGTATAAAAAAGAGGTGATTTTTATGTAAAAATTTGTATTATTGCAGTAAAAATTTTCATCCGGTGTAAAAAAAGGGATAAAATAATCAAAAA
Source organism: uncultured Clostridia bacterium (assembly GCA_944381095.1). GTDB lineage: Bacteria > Bacillota > Clostridia > Oscillospirales > CAG-272 > SIG673. Next base: position 1,292 of record CALWJW010000106.1, read on the forward strand.
TGTGGAAAAAATAATTTTTTCTTCTGCTGATACATGATTTTTGTGGCATAACCGCCTCGGAGATGACGTTCAGCTTTATTTTTATCCAGCACAGCTCTGACTTCTGTGTACAGTGCCGGATTGATTTTTTCAAGTCTTGCCGTCACATCCTTGTGAACTGTCGACTTTGATAAATTAAATCTTACCGCGGCTGTTCTGACGGTTTCACGTGTGGTAATTATATGTTTTGCCAGAATTTCACATCTGTCGGCTTCGTTGCCGGTAAAAAAGGAACTTTTGTTCATGCAAACTCCTCCGGAAATAAGATAATTGAACTGCTTTTATACTTCCGGATTTTTTCACGTAGATAAATCTGAAAAATTTTGAGAACAAAGAAAGCCGGTCAGTCAATTATATGAAAAAAAAATTATTATATACTCAGAGTTGAGAATAATTCCGGAAAATAAGTCATTTTGGTTTGCTGCAATATAAAAATCAGATAGCCGCAAAAAGTATAGGCGCATCCGGTTGACCGGGTGCGCCTATACGCAAATCAAGTAGCTGAACGGATAATTCAGCAAAGCATATCCGAAAAGTGGTCTGATAAATATCAGCCTGACGAAAAAATTATATAGATTATATAGAAATGAGGAAATTCAGAGCAGGTTTTTCCGTATGACTGCCGAAATACGTTCTGCGGACCCGGTGATTTTAGTTTTATCAGAGCCTTCCGTCATTACTCTTACCAACGGTTCGGTACCGGAGGGTCTCACAACGATACGTCCTGTACCGCTGAGGTAAAGCTCTTCGTCTCTGATAGCTTTCTGTATTTCGGAATCGGTGTAAAAGCGAAGTTTAGCCTCTCCGCTGAGAGGAATATTTATCAGAACCTGAGGAGATTTTTTCATTACGGATTTGAGCTGTGAGAGTGTTTTTCCGCTTCTTTTCATAAGCGAAAGTATCTGAACGGCAGTCAGCTGTCCGTCTCCGGTGGTGGCGAAATCTCTGAAAATAATATGACCTGACTGCTCACCGCCTATCTTGTAATCACCGAGCACCATCTCTTCAAGAACATATCTGTCGCCGACCTTGGTCGGAATGAAATTTATTCCGTTTTCTTTGCAGAATTCGGTAAAACCGTAGTTTGACATTATTGTTCCGACTACCGTATTGTTTTTAAGCCGACCGGTAAGTTTCATATCGAGTGCGCACATTGCGAGAATAAAATCTCCGTCGACCTCCTCGCCGTTCTCGTCAACGCACAGACATCTGTCGGCGTCACCGTCAAAAGCGAATCCGGCGTCAAGGGAGTTTTCCGTGACCGCCTTTTTCAAAGAGCTCATGCAGGTGGAGCCGCAGCCGCGGTTGATGTTTTTTCCGTCCGGGGAAACGCCCAATGCAGTCACATCTGCGCCAAGTGATCTGAAAACTTCACCGGCGGTTTCGGAAGCGCTGCCGTTTGCGCAGTCAATAGCAATTTTCAGACCGTTCAGCGGAGCGGTTGCGGAGGAAACCAGGTACTTTTTATAATCATCAAGCATACCGCACGAGGGCAAAGCGCGTCCGACCCTGCAAGAACTTGGGCTGATGTATTTGTCAGGCATAAGAATGATGGTTTCTATGAGGTCTTCAAGAGCGTCCGGCAGCTTAAAGCCGTCCGAGGAAAAGATTTTTATTCCATTGTATTCCGATGGATTATGCGAGGCGGAAATCATTATCCCGGCGTCAAGAGATTTTTTCCGAGTAAGATATGCGACCGCGGGAGTTGAAGTAACTCCCAGCATTACGGCGTTGGCGCCCATGGAGCAAAGACCTGCTGTAATGGAGGAAGCAAGCATATCTGAGGATTCACGTGTGTCGCAACCGATGAGAACTGATGGAGGGGTGCCGTTTTTGTCTGTGAGGATAACAGATACGGCTCTGCCGATAAGCATGGCAAGCTCACAAGTAAGCTCTTCGTTGGCGATACCGCGAACGCCGTCTGTTCCGAATAATCTGCCCATAAAACAAACCTTTCCGAAAAATCATTCAGTTTTTTTTGCGACCGTTTCGGACGCACATTTGTTTTTGTAAATCGAATTTTCCCTTACGAAACCGCGTACTGACGACAGCGGATAAACAGTTGTGTTACTCCCTATTACGGTACCCGGATTAAGGACAGAGCCGCAGCCGATTTCTGCAAGATCTCCTACGATAGCTCCGAGTTTGTGAAGACCGCTGCAAAATTTTTCTTTTCCGTAACCGATAAAAACCGTACTTTTGTCGCTTTTGACATTTGAAGTTATGGCGGATGCGCCGAGGTGAGCTCTGTAACCCAGAACAGAGTCACCGACATAGTTGTAATGAGGAACCTGAACATTGTCGAAAAGAACGCAGTTTTTAAGTTCAGTGCTGTTACCGACGACGGCGTTTTTTCCGATTATCACAGAACCCCGTATGAAAGCGCAGTGGCGTATTTCGGCTCCGTGGTCAACGATAAGGGGACCGCTCAGACAAGCTGAAGGAGCGACTGAGGCGGTTTTGGATATCCAAATACAGTTGCCAGAGTAATGAAAGCCGTCTTTCGGAAGCTGACTTCCGAGAAGTCTGATAAAGTCACCGAGCTCCGGAAGTATCTGATGTGGGTAATCGTACTTTTCAAACAGCTCCTTGGCGATAGTTTTATCAAGAGAGAGAAGCGAAAAAAGATCATTCAACATTTTAAAATCTCCGAATTTTTTGCCGATTATGTAATGTATTGGCGCGTATACCAGTATTTTATGTAAAAATCCGCAAAATGATACAAAAAAATGACCTCGCCGAAAAACGAGGTCATTTGGAGCGGGTGATGGGAATCGAACCCACGCGACCAGCTTGGAAGGCTGGGATTCTACCATTGAACTACACCCGCCCGCGACGTTGGTTATTATACTATAAGTTTGGCAATTTGTCAAGTGTTTTTCGCAAAATAAAAAAATTTTTTTCTGTGTGTGAGCATTAGTCCGGGCATATGCGTTATCATAACGAAAATACCGGATAAAACTTGACAAAACCGCAAACAGAGCCCGTTATATCGGCAGTTTGCGGTTTTGACGGCGTATTTATCAAATGATTTTGTTGTTTTTCGGTGTTAACGAAAAGAAACTAACCGTCGGAATTTTTAGACAAAATGCTTTTTATCAACGCGCAAGATCCGATGATAATGACAGAAGCGGCCGAAACCGCAAGAACGGTAACGACATCTCGCGTGGATTCGTTAATCGTAGTTGAAGTTTGCTGAGTGGTCGTCTCTGGGACGGTAGCGGTAAAAACAAAATCTTCTTTTTCGTAAGTCGGAAGTGTCGAAGGTTTTGAGGACTCCCCATTCTGGGCAGGGGTGTCAGTGGAGGGATTTTCAGGAACAGGATTTTCAGGAGCAGGATTTTCAGGAGTTGCCTGATCGGGAGCCGAAGAATAGTATAGTTTGAAATCATCGGCATAAAAAACCGGGAACTCAGGATCCTGAATATTCGACTTCATACCCGTAAGGTTTATTGCACGTATTGAAGTGTAATTGTCTCCTTTTGTATTATTGAAATCGCAGGTGGATTTTTTTTCGCCGTTCAGGTAGACATCGAATTTTTTTGCCTCATCGTGCACGGAAACGGCAATAGTGTACTTTGTGTTTTCGGTAAGCGAGGGAATAATAACATTTTCGCTGCCGTCTACGATCGCCCCATTCTGAAATCTGAGAAATAAAACAAATTCGGGACCGGTGTTATTTTCATACATTTTTCTGCCTGAAAAGAATTCAAAGGACGAATTGACATCTGCAAGTGAACCGGTAAACCAAAATGTCACCTGGAATACGAAGTCGCTGTTTTTTGGTATGTGGTAACTGACGTCTGTATAATGAGCAATATCGGTCCGGTTTACGGTTTTCTGATATTTCACGCAGTTATCGCCTTGATACGTGTCGACGCCGATAGAACCGGACAAATTACCGGATGTCTGAGTAGCGAAAGTAAACCCCGGCACGGAGCTACCACCGGTGTAGGAAGAAAAATTCTCATTTATCAGGTACTGTATTCCGGTGTCAGATGCAAATATGTTTACTGAAAAAACAGCAAAAACCGCCAAAACAGTGAGGTAAAATGCGCAAAATTTTTTCATAAAGGAATATCCTTTCGAGAAATACGTGCGTTAAAAAACGCGTCAGTAAAGAAAAACGATCCCTACATTTCACAATTATAAACCAATATCCGATTCTTGTCAATAGAAAATTTGTTAAAAACAGCAATTGCAACGGGCAGACCGAAGATCAGAGCAGTTCAAATTTCCTTTTTCTTGAATTAAACGGGAATTGTAATAATGGCATGATAATGTGAGCAAATTATCAGTCGGAGAGAATGAAAAAAAGCAGAGGATAATTATGACGAATAAGAATACTTTCAAGCAAAAATTACTTTGTCTGATGTCGGCTGTGCTTTTTGTGACGCTACTTATTCTGCCTGTCAGCGCAGTTCAGAGTAAAGAAGCCGGCAGAGAATATATAGTCGGAGGTGAGCTTTTCGGAATAACGCTGCAAACCGACGGAGTACTGGTGGTAGGGTTGGATAAGGTGGAAACTGCGGCAGGGGCATTTTGCCCGGCTTACGACGCAGGTATAAAGCTTGGTGACGTAGTGACGGAAATAAACGGTGAAAAAATATCATCGGCAGAAAAAGTGACCGAGATAGCTTCAAAAAACGGCAGCGGAGAACTTTCACTTAAAGTCAAGAGAAAGCAAAGTGAAAAAAACTTAACAGTTAGACCTGCAAAAGGCACGGACGGCAAATACTATCTGGGTATAACGGTAAGAGACAGTGCCGCAGGCATAGGAACTGTTACGTATATTGACCCGTCGACCGGGGAATTCGGAGGGCTCGGACACGGAATATGTGACGGAAGCACAGGAGTGCTGATGCCTGTGTCGAGGGGGGCGGTTCTTGATGTCAAGCTCAGCGGGATAGTCCGAGGTCAATCAGGGGTACCTGGTGAAATAAAGGGTATTTTCGGAGCCGGAAAAAAAGGAGCCCTTGTTTTGAACAGTGATACAGGCGTATACGGCGTTTTTTCCGGATACCCGTCTCAATCACAGCTTAAACTGAAAACCGCGACGATCGACGAGGTCAGTACCGGG
>CALWJW010000107.1 GCA_944381095.1 uncultured Clostridia bacterium
GTTTTTCCTCTTTCAGACCGTCCCAAAGTACGATCCCGCCGGACATTTCTGTCTTTTTTACGTCTATTATCCTTTGATTTTCCGAACCTCTGAACCTTAACCTCAGGTTCTTCTTTGCGGCTACAAATTCGCCGTCAACCAATATATCTATCATCGAAAGCATACGGTCGGTCACTTCGCACCTTGCCCTGCTTTCGGATTTCAGTTCCTTGTCGTAGAGGTATCCGGTATAACACCAGACATTTTTTTCCGGATACTTTTCCCGGATTTTTTCAAGAAGTCCCACCAGCACTCTTTGGTTGGAGGGTTCAAACGGCTCGCCGCCCAGAAGAGAAAATCCAACGACTTCTTTTCTGCCCAGCAAATCAAGTATCTTTTTCTCCGTTTCTTCGGTGTAGGGTTTGCCGTAAGCGAAATCCCACGCCTCGCTGTTGAAGCACTCCGGGCAATGATGGGTGCATCCAGAAACGAACAGCGAAACTCTTATTCCTTCTCCGTTGGCTACATCCAGCGGTTTTATGGTAGCATAATTCATAACTGTCTCTTTTCCGGTCCGATAGGACATTTTTGTTTTTGCGACCGTCTTCCCGGTCGCTCATAACAAGAGGCGGCAGTGACGGATCATTCCTCACTGCCGCCTTGGTTACGCTTTATCAAGACTTCTGTTTCCGTTGCTCTGTATCTGCGCGCCGCTCTCGCGGACAGCCGGCTACGTCGCCGCATATGTCATGACCTCGACTGACGTCCGACGACAGTCTGAATTTCCGACACAGGCTTTGCGCATCGGTCTGTATTCATATGTGAAGCACTCTTGCCGCTATTTCTTTGGTCTTACCGACATTCCAGAAGTTTTCTCCGAGATAACCGCAGGTGCGGCGGGTAACATTCATTTTTGCATGATCCTTGTTATGACACATCGGACACTCCCACTCGCCGTCCTTGTTTATAATTATCTCGCCGTCAAAACCGCATACGTGACAGTAGTCGCTCTTGGTATTGAACTCGGCGTACTGGATATTGTCGTAAATGAATCTGACAATTTCTTCAAGGGCTTTCAGGTTGTGACGCATATTCGGTATTTCAACGTAAGATATGGCTCCTCCGGAAGAAATCGTCTGGAACTGGCTCTCAAACTCGAATTTTGAAAACGCGTCTATCTCCTCACGCACATCAACGTGATAGGAGTTTGTGTAATAACCTTTATCCGTGATATCCTTTATCGTTCCGAACTTTTTCTTGTCTATCTTTGCGAAGCGGTAGCAGAGCGACTCTGCCGGAGTTCCGTAAAGCGCAAATCCGAGTCCGGTATCCGCTTTCCACTTATCGGTCGCCGCACGCAGACGCTTCATGACTCTTACCGCAAAATCTTTTCCTTTTTCGGTGGTATGCGACTCGCCGGTCATCGCGACTGTCACTTCGTAAAGTCCTATATATCCCAGCGAAAGAGTTGAATAACCGCCGTACAGATACTTATCTATTTTTTCGCCTTTTTTCAGCCTCGCTATCGCTCCGTACTGCCAATGGACAGGAGAAACATCCGAGCTCACTCCTTGCAGCGCACGGTGACGGCACATGAGCGCCTCATAGCAGAGTTGCAGACGTTCGTCGAGAAGCTCCCAGAATATCTTTTCGTCGCCCTTTGCGATAATTCCTATCTGCGGCAGGTTTATCGAAACGACGCCCTGATTGAATCTTCCCTCAAACTTGTAATTTCCGTTCTCGTCCTTCCACGGCGAGAGGAAGGAGCGGCAGCCCATAGGACTGAAAACGTTGCCCTCGTAGTTCTCACGCATCTTCTTGGCGGAAATGTAGTCGGGATACATTCTTTTTGCCGAGCATTTTACTGCAAGCTTGGTTATATAGTCGTATTTTCCGCCTTTGAGGCAGTTGTGTTCGTCAAGTACATAGACCAGCTTCGGGAAAGCGGGCGTAATGTACACTCCCTGCTCATTCTTTATGCCTTCGAGTCTCTGACGCAGTATCTCCTCGATTATCATCGCATTCTCTTCAATATACGGATCGTCCTTGTCCAGATTGAGGAAAAGCGTTACAAACGGAGACTGTCCGTTTGTCGTCATCAGTGTGTTTATCTGATACTGTATCGTCTGCACTCCGCTTCTGAGCTCGTCCTCGGTCCTTGCTCTGGCGAGCTTGTCTATAACCTCTTCGCTTACGTCGCTTCCGACCGTCTCTGCTATATGCGCCTTGAATTTCTCATAGCTTCTGCGCAGATATTTTCCGAGGTGATGTATATCAACGCTCTGTCCGCCGTACTGCGAGCTTGCGACCGCCGCTATAATCTGCGTGACTATCGTGCAGGCGACCTGAAAGCTTTTCGGACTTTCTATCAGCTTTCCGTTCATTACCGTTCCGTTGTCGAGCATATTTCCTATATCTATAAGACAGCAGTTGAATATCGGTTGAAGGAAATAATCGGCGTCATGAAAGTGCAGCACGCCCTCATCGTGAGCCTTTGAGATTTTTTCCGGAAGCAGTATCCTTCTTGTCAGATCCTTTGACACCTCTCCGGCGATAAGGTCACGCTGCGTGGAAGCTGCTATGGCGTTCTTGTTGGAGTTCTCCTCCATAACGTCTTTATTTGAGTTTCTTATCAGGCTGAGTATCGACTCGTCGGTGGTATTCGCCTTTCTTACCAGCGCTCTGCTGTAACGGTATATAATGTATGTTCTTGCCAGCTGATAATGACCGTACTCCATGAGTTTATCCTCTATTACGTCCTGGATATCCTCAACGAGCATTCTCTTTCTCTTCTTGCCCTCAATGTATTCAAGTATTGATTCTATCTCTTTCTCCGACGCTCTCTCGGGCTCCTCCACCTCGTTATTTGCTTTCTGTATGGCAACCACGATCTTGCTCCGGTCATAATCGGTTATCGTGCCGTCTCTTTTTACTACCTGCATTGTATTTCCTCCAATTCTGCTGTTTTATCGGGACAATAAATATTATAACCGAACGGTATCGCTTTTGTTGTTGCATACGCAACAAAATAATGTATATTGTGTATATTCCGCATTTTCAACATATACATATTGTGTTTTTAGGCAACTTGACTATTTTTGAAAATACTTATTTTTTGCATTTACAGGCAAAAAAAACGGGACCTTTGCCCCGTTTTTCCGGATTTTTAAGCCCATGCAAAAAGCCGTCAGCTCTGTAAACGACTGACTCCGGCTGATCGCCACCGGCTGAAAAACACAAGTTACATATTTTTGTTGGTGGTTTTAAGCATTACGTCGTGATATCCGCCCTCAACTATACTCGTTGACGAAACAAGAGTGATCTTTGCGTTTTTCTGAAGCTCGGGAATTGTTGTGACTCCGCAGTTGCACATCGTGGACTTGACCTTGTAAAGCGATTTGCTTACGTTATCTTTAAGCGGTCCTGCGTAAACGACGTAGGAGTCAACTCCCTCCTCAAACGAAAGCTTCGCCTTTCCTCCGAGGTCATATCTCTGCCAGTTTCTCGCTCTGTTGGAACCCTCTCCCCAATACTCTTTTACGTAAGTTCCGTTGACGTTGAGCTTGGGTGTCGGGCTTTCGTCAAACCTTGCGAAGTATCTTCCCAGCATGAGGAAGTCTGCGCCCATGGCAAGCGCAAGCGTCATATGATAGTCGTGAACTATACCGCCGTCAGAGCAGATAGGAACATATATTCCGGTCGCCTCGTAGTATTCGTCTCTCGCCGCGGCGACCTCGATGAGCGCCGTCGCCTGTCCTCTTCCTATACCTTTCTGCTCTCTGGTTATGCAGATCGAGCCTCCGCCGATACCGACTTTAACGAAATCTGCTCCCGCCTTGGCAAGGAACATAAACCCGTCCCTGTCAACGACGTTTCCCGCGCCGACCTTTACTTTATCGCCATACTTTCCTCTTATGAAGTCCAGCGTTTTCTTCTGCCATATGCTGTATCCCTCGGAAGAATCTATGCAAAGCACGTCCGCTCCGGCTTCAACGAGTGCCGGGACTCTCTTTTCGTAATCGAGCGTGTTTATACCGGCTCCTACCATAAAGCGGTGGTTTTCATCGAGAAGCTCAAGCGGCTGTTCTTCGTGCTGAGAATAGTCCTTGCGGAAAACGAGGAAAAGAAGATTGTCGTTTTCGTCGACTATCGGAAGCTGGTTTATTTTGTGATCCCAGATTATGTCATGGGCTTCGGAAAGCGTTGTGTTTTCCCTTGCGACAAACAGCTTGTTTCTCGGAGTCATGAAGTCCTTTACCGGGGTATCCTCGGACATTTTGCTTACCCGGTAATCGCGGCTTGTTACAATTCCTATCAGTTTTCCGTTGGATGTTCCGTCGTCGGTTATTGCTATGGTAGAGTGTCCGGTCTTTTCGACAAGGCGCAGAACGTCCCCGAGAGTGCTTTCCGGTTTGAGGTTTGAATCGCTTACGACAAATCCCGCTTTGTAATTCTTGACCTTTGCGACCATTGCCGCCTCGTCCTCGATCGACTGTGAGCCGTATATGAAAGAAATTCCGCCTTCCTTGGCAAGGGCAATCGCCATTCCGGAATCGGAAACCGACTGCATTATGGCCGAGACCAACGGTATGTTCAGGCTTATTGCCGGCGTTTCGCCTTTTCTGAACTTGACGAGCGGTGTTCTGAGGGTTACGTTGGCGGGTATGCATCTTTCCGAAGTATATCCCGGAATCAGCAGATATTCGCTGAATGTGTGTGACGGTTCACTGTAATAATATGCCATTTGACTTCCTCCGTTCTTTTTCCGATCCCGGCAATCGTCAGCTTTTACCAATACGGCGACTTTTTTCGGGTTTATTTTTCAGATTATACCACACTTGCACGGCTTTGTCAACAATATTATTCCGGAAAATTACACAAAAAACTTTTCTCTTCCGTAACCGATATTTTCTCCTGACGTGATTCATCCCCCCCGGTTTTCGGTATTTTGTCCCGGGCTTCCTCATAAATCCGTTCACTTCCCTGTATGCGCGATCATAAATTTTCATCTTCCACGAGATTTTGACGTAACCGGCAGCATAAACCAGAATTCACTTCCTTTACCCGGCGTACTTCTTACTCCGTATGCTCCGCCGTGCTTTTCGATTATCTCCTTTACTATTGACAGACCGAGACCGCTTCCGGACGGACCTCTTGAATTATTGCGCCCGGTCTTGTAGTACCTTTCCCATATCTTGGGAAGATTTTCTGCCGGTATACCTTCTCCGTTATCTTTTACCGTAACAATCGCTTCGCCGTTCTCGGCGTCAAGACTTACCGTTATTTCTTTGTCGCCTTTTCCGCTGTGATACACTGCGTTGGTCAGATAGTTGACTATCACTCTCGACATCATTTTCTTATCTGCATACACTGTTGCCTCAGTGTTTATACAGGTCTTTATTACGGCGCCCTCTTTTTTCAGAAGCTCGCCGTATCTGTCGGCGATCTCAGCCACCTGATCGCTTAAACTGTATTCCTCTTTTTCCGGTTCCGCCGTACCGGATACAAGCTTCGAGTAATCAAGCATATCTCCGACAAGCTCGCTTATCCTCTCCGCCTCCCGTTCAATGTTGCGCAGATTTGACTCGTTGTTTTCCTCCGGAAAATCAAGCATAAGCTCGCTGTATCCCCTTATCAGCGTAACAGGAGTCTTTATATCGTGGGTCACGTTTGCAAGAAAATCCCTGCGTAACTCCTCGGTTTTCTTTATCTCGTCTGACGCTTTGGTCAGAGCTTCGGAAAGTCTGTTTATTTCGTCGTATCCCTTCACGTCACAGCTGAATTCCCCGCGTCCCAGCTTTTCGGCGCAGACGGTCAGCTCCTTTATCGGTCTGCCCACCTTTCTCATGAGAAGATAGGCAAATATTGCGGATATCACCAGTATTACTGCCGTAAATAACCCGAGAAGCAGGTAAAGCGTTGACACGGTGGCGGCTATCGGCGTCACCACCGAATTGAATATCACAAGAAGTTCTTTGTTGTCCGACTCTACTGTCACTGCGTAGATTACTGTCAGCTCGCTGTCGTCTTCAAGTCCCTTTTCTCCCACGCTGTAATAGTACCTTTTTTCGTCGTCGTACTCAAAATATTCGAGGTATTTTCCCCCGTTCTGACCTGTTGCCCGGTATATCGCCATTTTACTTTTTGCGTCTATGCTGTGCAGAGCGCATCTGCCGAGCGTATGACAGCTGAAAAGCGTAACGCTCATCCCGCCCTGTTCTTCACACACGTCCGCGCAGACCTGATAACGTTCGCACACCGTTCTCAGGTATTCCTCGTCAAGCGTTCCTTCTGCCAACCTGTCCGTTACCGTTTCACTGGCTTTCACAATCTCGTGCTTTTTGATCATCCGGTAAAAGTCGTCGAGAAAAAACACCTCGGTCACCCACAGTGCCGTCAGCATAAGGGCAACGAAAAT
>CALWJW010000108.1 GCA_944381095.1 uncultured Clostridia bacterium
GGCAATCTGATACGAGTCAGTGATACCGTATAATACAGAAAATTCTGAGCGACCTTGCGCAACATTACCATTAAATGTTTTTTTACCGCTCAATGTTATTTTTACCGTTTTTTAGCGTGTCTGACAATTTTTCGTATAAAGCAGCAGCTGCCTCTCTCTTACCTGCTTTTTTCGCTGAGTCTGTCAGAGTTTCTTTCAGTTCTGAGTCGGTGAGAAATTTCTCAACACAATCCTTCAAAGTTCTGCCGTTACCGGCTTCGATAGCAAGACCATTGGACGTCAGAAATTCAAGGTTCCGCTGTTCATGACCGGGAATGACGTTTGAAAGAATCATCGGTACCTGCTTTGAAAGCGCCTCGCTTACAGATAATCCTCCGGGTTTAGTGATAATACAATCAGATGCGTCAAGTATTACGTTCATTTTATCGGTATAACCTAATTTAATGACCGTGTGAGCAAAGTCAGTTGCATTTATTTTTTTCAGTTCCTCTTTTGAGGAACCGCAAACAGCGATCACACTGAAACTCTGATCGAGCTTATCGATTTCTTTAAGCTCTTCCGTCAGACCTCCGTAACACATACTTCCGCTCATTACCGTTATGACAACACCATCATCATCCAATCCGAATGACCTTCTCGCATCAGATTTTTCTGCTTTCAGCGAAAATTTTTCGTGAACAGGTATGCCGGTAGATAAAATCTGAGACGGTTTAAAACCTTTTTTGAAACACTCCTCGTCCAGTAACTCAGAAGCGGTTACTATGTAATCCAGATACGTCACATCCTCCCAGTACGGGTGTATTGTGAAATCAGTAACTATTGCTGCCGTGAGTGGAGAAAACGCACAGTCATTCAGCGCATATTTCAGCGCAAGCGCCGCAAAAACGTGAGTACAGACTATCACATCAGGTCTATAATCAAGAACCTTTTTTCTGAGTTTTCCGGACGCCAGCCTGCATAAAAACGTGGTGAAATCCCTGTGATCCCTTTTCCGATTTTCAAGTCTTGCATAACTTTTTGAGTAAATGCCCGAGAACGCAGTTACAGAAAGCAAATAACCTTTTGATACGGCATTGCCGAGAAGTTTGCTGCGGTTGGAAAAAACGTCGAGTGTCCGGCAATCAGCACCGTGTCCGGAAAACACATTGCTCACAGCCGCGCCTGTTGAATTATGCCCCTGTCCAGTCGAGACAGAAAGTACGAGCAATTTCATTTGTCAACCTCCGAACTTTGCTAATAAGCCAATTGAATTAACTGGTGTTATTATACCACATATGACTGTTAAAATCAACACGTAATTGTTTTGTTTTTTCCTGATTGTGGTTTCATCTTGGCTACAACAGAAAAAATATTGTGTTTTTCTGAAAAAAAGCAGAAAAACACTTGACAAATTATATTTTATATGGTATGATGGTTTTACCTCTGCGGAGAGGTTTTTTTTGTGTGCAAAATTTCCGCTGAGGGAGAAACGAACGACGTAAGTCGTTTAATCAAAATCCAGGAGGTGCAACCAATGAGAGTAAAGGTTACATTAGCATGCACGGAATGCAAGCAACGCAATTACGATACTACCAAAAACAAGAAAAACGATCCTGACAGACTTGAAATGAATAAATATTGTCGTTTTTGCCGTAAGCACACTCTCCATAAAGAAACAAAATAAGGAGGAGTATTATGGCAGATAACGAAAATCTGAAAAAAGAAGGCGCTGTTGACGACAACTCCGTCTCCGAAAATTCTTCCGCCGTAGTTCAGGAAGAACCCGTTCAGAATGCGGAGCAGGAATCCCCTGCCAAGACGGAAAACAAAGACACCGCTGCAAAAGACGACGCAAAAAAATCAAAAGCAGATGCCAAAGGCAAGAAAAAGACCGAAAAGAAAGGCTTTTTCAAAAGGATCGGAGCTTCGCTTAAAAAGTTCTGGAAAGTAATGAAAAGCGAACTGAAAAAAGTTGTTTGGTACAGCCGCAAACAGACATTCACAAGCACACTGTTGGTTCTGGTTGTCATGGCTGTCTCGGCAGTCGTCATAGGTCTTGTGGACCTCGGACTGTCCAAAGGACTTGAATTCATCGCAAATCTCGTTTGATTTTGGTTAGGTGACTAAGGATGAGTAATTTCAGTGATGCAATTCCGGAAATACAGTGGTACGTCATCCACACCTTCACGGGATACGAAAATAAGGTAAAGAACAGCCTTGAAAAAATAATCGAAAACCGAAATCTAGGCGATGAAATAGTGGATGTAAGAATTCCGGTGGAAATTCAAACTGACGGAGAAAAAGAAACGGAGGCCAAACTGCTTCCGAGTTACGTTTTCGTGAAAATGCTTATGAACGATGCAAACTGGCACGTCGTAAGAAATATCACCGGTGTGACCGGATTCGTAGGACCCGGTTCAAAACCGGTACCGCTTTCAGACGAAGAGGTAGCCCGGATGGGAATAGAAGTCTCTACTATCACTCTTCAGTACCAGGTCGGCGATTACGTAAAGATAATTGACGGACCTCTGGCAAATTATTCCGGAACGGTACAGTCAATATCGGAAGATAAAAAGAACGTCACCGTTCTTGTATCGATGTTCGGAAGAAACACCCCAGTTGACCTCAAATCCAATGAGGTTGAAAGAGCAAATTAAAATCAAGTTTGGCAGAGTACTCAAAACTGCAACGTGGGAGGGAAAATATTTCCCGAATATAACCACATGGAGGAATTAAAATGGCTAAGAAAATAACCGGGTATATAAAACTTCAGATCCCGGCAGGAAAAGCTACACCCCAGCCGCCTATCGGTCCGGCTCTGGGTCAGCACGGCGTATCTATACCTAACTTTACCAAGGAGTTCAACGAAAGAACGAAGAATCAGATCGGTCTTATCATACCGGTTGTTATTACGGTTTACGCAGACCGTTCCTTTACGTTCATCACCAAGACCCCTCCGGCTCCTGTCCTCATCAAAAAAGCTTGCGGAATTGAAACCGCTTCTGCTGCTCCTAACAAAACAAAGGTAGCTAAGCTCACAAAAGAACAGGTCCGTCAGATAGCTGAAACCAAAATGCCCGATCTCAATGCGGCTTCTCTTGAAGCAGCTATGAGTATGGTAGCCGGTACAGCACGCTCCATGGGAATAACTGTGGAAGAGTAAGGGAGGTAACGACAATGGCTAACAAAAAATATAAAGAAAGTCTCAAACTCATCGAGAAAAACAAGCAGTATGATTCCGCAGAAGCTCTTGATCTCGTATGCAAAACCGCAAAAGCAAAGTTCGATGAAACAATCGAACTTCATGTAAGACTCGGCGTTGACTCGCGTCACGCGGATCAGCAGGTCAGAGGCGCTGTCGTTCTTCCTCACGGTACAGGTAAAACAGTCCGTACGCTCGTTTTCTGTAAGGAAAATCTTTACGCTGCCGCCAAAGAAGCAGGCGCTGACTACGTAGGCGGAATAGATTACGTTGAAAAAATAACAAAAGAAAACTGGCTTGATTTCGATGTCGTTATAGCTACCCCAGACATGATGGGTGTAATCGGACGTCTCGGTAAGGTACTCGGACCTAAAGGTCTCATGCCTAACCCAAAAGCCGGTACGGTTACTATGGACGTAGCCCGTGCGGTTACCGAAGCAAAGGCCGGTAAAATCGAATACCGTCTTGATAAGACAAATATAATTCACTGCCCTATCGGCAAGGCTTCTTTCGGTCCTGAAAAACTCACCGAAAACTTTAATGCGATAGTAGGTGCTATTGTAAAAGCCAGACCTGCTGCTGCAAAAGGACAGTACATCAAGAGTTGTGTGATTGCTGCGACCATGGGTCCCGGTATCAAAGTAAACTCAGCTAAACTCGGAAACTGATTTTCCGGAAATTATTTGAAATTAACAAGTCGGAAATTCTCCGGCTTGTTTTTTTCTCTTAACTTGATTTTTTGTGTAAATTATGATATACTAAGAGCAAGTTATTTACAGAAAGTGAGAGCGGATTTGGATAACAATATCAAAGCTGAAATAGACGAACTCAGAAAAACTGTCGAATACCACGCAAAAAAATATTACGTGGAGGATAATCCTGAAATAACGGATTTTGAGTATGATGAGCTTTTTTACAAACTAAAATCACTCGAAGAAAAATACCCGGAATTCGCCGATCCCGACTCCCCTACCAAACGCGTCGGCGGAGCTGTTCTCGAAAAATTCGAAAAAGTGGTTCATAACGTCCGCATGGGAAGTCTGCGGGATGTTTTCAGTTTCGGAGAACTTAAAGAATTTATCGACAAAACCCCCTGTGACGGCTACTCTGTCGAATGTAAAATCGACGGATTATCGGTTTCGCTTATCTATGAAAACGGCTTATTGAGCATTGGGTCGACAAGAGGCGACGGAACTGTCGGAGAAAACGTAACGGAAAATCTTAAAACCATCTACTCGGTGCCGCTGAGAATACCGTACAAAGGACATCTTGAAGTCAGAGGCGAAGTTTTTATGCCGAGAGATGTTTTTGTAAATCTTAATTCAAAAAGAGCCGCCGCCGGCGAACAGCTTTTTGCAAATCCGAGAAATGCGGCCGCAGGATCTCTAAGACAGCTCGACAGTTCTGTGACAGCAGAAAGAAAACTTGATATTTTCATTTTCAACCTTCAGGCTTGCGATAAAGAATTTGCGACACATAGCGAAACTCTGTCTTTTCTTTCCAAACAGGGATTCAAAACCATACCACTCAGGATAGTAACTGACAGTTTTGATGAAATCATCGCTAAAATCAATGAAATCGCCGATCTGCGTTCCGAACTTGAATTTGATATCGACGGTATTGTTATAAAAGTCAATGATCTCGGTTTAAGGGAAAAATACGGTGACACAGGATCTGTTCCGAAATGGGCTGTTGCCTATAAATATCCGCCGGAAGAAAAAGAGACTGTACTCAGAGAAATAAGGTTGAATGTGGGAAGAACGGGCGTAATTACTCCATATGCGGTTTTTGATACGATAACTCTGGCGGGAACATCGGTCAGCAAAGCAACTCTCCACAACTACGATTTCATCACCGGAAAAGACATACGAGTCGGTGACACTGTTGTGGTAAGAAAAGCCGGAGAGATCATCCCTGAAATAGTAAGAGTGAACATGGCAAAAAGAAACGAAACTTCCCTGCCCTTCTCTATGCCTGACAGTTGCCCATCCTGCGGAGAAAAGATTTACCGTCAACCCGGTGAAGCAGCTTACTACTGCACAAACGCATCTTGTCCGGCACAGCTGATCCGAACGTTGTCTCACTTTGTTTCCGGAGACGCAATGAACATTGAAGGATTGGGAGAGGCTCAGATAACCGCTATGATAAATTCAGGACTTGTCAGATCTGCGGCAGATATTTACAAACTTAAAAAAGAGGAATTGATAAAACTTGACAGGTTCGGCGAAAAGCTTGCGGACAATATACTGAAAAGTATAGAAAATTCCAAAGACAGAGGTCTTGATAAGCTGCTTTACGCGCTCGGAATCAGACAAATCGGTCAGAAAGCGGCTAAACTCCTTGCGGAAAAATTCATGGATATAGAGAATCTTTTCAATGCCGACGTCGGACAGCTTTGTCAGATAAATGATATCGGCTTGGTCACTGCGGAAAACGTAACAGATTTTTTCAGTCATCAACAGACAAGATTGCTTATTGATCAGTTAAAAGCCTGCGGCGTTAAAGTTACCTACGATTCAGAGTCTGCCGGAAATATACTCGCAGGAAAAATATTTGTAATAACCGGAACACTTCCGACAATGAAGCGTGATGAGGCTGCTTTGCTTATAGAAAAGAACGGAGGCAAAACGTCCTCTTCGGTTTCAAAAAAGACCGATTATCTGCTCGCAGGCGAAGACGCAGGAAGTAAGTTGGCCAAAGCCAAAGAACTTAATATTACAATAATTACCGAGAATGACCTATTCAAAATGATAAACAGTTGATTTATTTCGGAGAAAAATATGTTTATTGATAAAGTCAAAATTTATGTAAAAGCCGGCAACGGCGGAAACGGCTGCGTTTCTTTCCGAAGAGAAAAATATGTATCTCACGGTGGTCCGGACGGCGGAGACGGCGGAAAAGGCGGAAATATAGTACTGCGTATAGAAACTGGAAGTAATACTCTTTTCGCCTATAAAAACCGGAAAAAGTTTGTAGCCGGCAACGGCGGAGACGGTATGGCTTCAAAAATGCACGGTGCAACAGCAGACGATCTTGTTTTGCCGGTCCCACCCGGAACTGTTGTGCGCGACGCGGCAAGCGGTCAGATAATAAAGGATATGTGTTTGCACTAGCTAATGTTACATTACTATAATGTTTCATTGTTCATTTATTTAAA
>CALWJW010000109.1 GCA_944381095.1 uncultured Clostridia bacterium
GCTGAGGGTTTGTTTTATGTTACAATGCCTCTTTCGTAGAGAGGGGAATTGATTGAAAATTTTTATTTCAGGTTTGAAAACGGCAAGGTCGTCGAAGCACATGCTGAAAAGAATGATAAATTGCTTAATTTAATGATAAACGTAGATGAAGGCGCTGCGTATCTCGGTGAATGTGCACTCGTACCGGATTCATCGCCGATAAACCGTACCGGTATTCTGTTTTATAATACACTGTTTGATGAAAATGCGGTATGTCATCTTGCGCTCGGCGAAGGATTCACAAATACCATAAAGAATTTTGATAAGTACAGCCTTGATGAACTCCATGAAAAAGGAGTTAATGAGTCAATGATTCATGAGGATTTTATGATCGGAGACGAAACTCTGAATATAACAGCAACAACTTTCAAAGGGGAAACGATCGAAATATTCAGAAACGGAGAATGGGCATTCTGAGCCGGATATTTACTTATGAAACTAACATATAAGCATACCGTACTGACCTGCTATCTCGCAAATGTGGGAGGCGCGGCTGCCAATAATCTGGCGTCACTGCTGTTTATAATTTTCCAGAATGAATACGGACTTTCGTCAATACAGCTTGCGACAGTTATTTCAGTTAACTTCATGACGCAGATAGTTGTTGATTTTCTCGGCGCCAAGTATGCGGATAAGCTCGGTTACAGAAGGACGGTGCTGCTGAGCGCTTCGATGCTTACGCTCGGTCTTTTGTCACTTGGGGTGCTACCGCTTCTCGTGCCTGACAAGATGTTTATGGCGCTCTGTATGTCAGCTGTGATCTACGCAATAGGCAGCGGACTCGGTGAGGTAATATTAAGCCCTATTATAGAAGCGCTTCCCGGTGATGCCAAAGAGTCAGCTATGAGCATACTGCATTCCTTTTATTGTTGGGGACACGTATGTGTTGTGGTTTTGTCGACGCTTTATTTCCAGGTGTTCGGCACTTCACACTGGCAGATACTTCCCATGATCTGGGCGATCGTTCCTCTTTCAACCGTCTTTTTGTTTTCGGTAACACCGATAAGATCACTCAGTGAAGATAAAGTTTCAGTACCACTGCGGAAGCTTTTTACCGTGAAGATATTCTGGCTTTTCATGCTGCTAATGCTTTGCGGCGGAGCGGCGGAGCTGGCAATGGCTCAGTGGTCGTCTCTTTTTGCGGAGTCAGCCCTGGGAGTTTCCAAAACTGTCGGTAATCTTCTCGGGCCTTGCTTTTTTGCTATAATGATGGGTACATCGAGAGCGCTTTACGGCAAGTATTCAGAAAAACTTCCTCTGATAAGGGCTATTTCGTTGTGCGCTGTAATAACGTGTGTCGGTTACCTTATGGTTTCCCTGATACCTGATCCTTATGTAGCTCTTATAGGCTGCGGAGTTATCGGCTTCGGTGTCGGAATATTCTGGCCCGGAACGCTTTCGGTAGCCTCGAAAACAATACCGACAGGCGGTGCCGGTATGTTCGCGATTCTTGCACTTTTCGGTGATCTCGGCTGTTCGGTAGGTCCTCAGCTTGCCGCTGTGGTCAGTGAAGCGTTTGATAATAACCTCAAAATAGGACTGCTTTCCTGCACCTTATTCCCGCTGCTTATACTTATATCGTCGCTGATATTCATAAAACTTACCGGAAAGATAAAATCGGATGTTGAAGAGACGGAGGAGCTATGAAAAAAATAGTAATCAGCAACAAATCGGTAAGCAAAATCGTTTACTTTGTCGTACTGCTTTTTTTCGTTATTCCGATAGGAGTTACATTTTCAAAGTTCCTGATACTTTCGTTTGCCGAAAAGACGGAGCATAACCTGTTGCTTAAATCCGAATATCTTTTGATGACGATACAGAGTCTGCTTGGAATTTTTGCGATAAACATTCCTTATTTACTTACAAAAAAGTATAAAATAAAAATCCCGATAACTTTTATAATTCTTTACGATATTTTTCTTTTCTGCGCAATTTATCTTGGTGAGATAAGGAAGTTCTATGTAAGGGTAAATATGTGGGACAATGTACTTCACGCTTTTTCCAGCCTTATGCTCGGACTTTTCGGCTTTATGCTTGTATATGTCCTTAATAAGAGCATGTCTGCTGAGGGTTTAACCGCAAAGCTGTCCCCGGTATTTATAGCGTTTTTTGCCTTTTCGTTTTCGGTTGCTGTCGGTTGCATTTGGGAAATTTATGAATTTTCCTTTGACTATTTCTTTGATCTGAATATGCAGAAATACCGGCTTGATGACGGAACACCTTTGATTGGCAGGAAAGCTGTTTTTGATACGATGAAGGATATAATCATAGATGTTTTGGGAGCTTTGACAGCAACTGTGATAGGATATCTGTCTATTTTGAGAAAAAAAGGATTTGTCAGTGACTATCTGTCAGGAAAAGAAAGTACTTAAAAGCCAGTGGCTAACGATGACGGTAACTGAAAAGTTACTATTAAATTCCAGAAAAAGTTGTGATAATGTATTTAAAGCTGCATATAATATTAGTGCACTCTAAAATCTGATTCAGCCTTAACGTTAAGGCACTTCGGGTCGGAAAGTGCAGAAAATCATTCCTCCTTATTTTTTGTTTACAATAAATATTGAGCCGGGGTAACCCGGCTTTTTATTTTTCCGTAACCGGATTAAGAAGAGACCGGCTTCTCTTATGGCAATTATATCAAAATTAACTGAAAATTCTTTCCGGCTTTCTTTGATGAAAATTAAAAATATATCCTTGCATATTGATTATAAAAAGTATTTGTGGTAAGATAAAGTGTAATTATCACGATAAGGGGAAAGGAAACTTATGGTTAGCAAAACGTTTGAAGGTAAGGTAGCCGTTGTAACAGGAAGTCAGCGCGGAATAGGGAAGTGCATTGCCGACAAATTCAGATCTAACGGAGCAATGGTAGCCGGAATAGATTTAGTCGGTGGCGACTGTTATTACGGAGATCTGCGCGATAAAAACGTACTTGAAAGATTTGCAGCCTACGTAAAGGAAAAATTCGGTAAGATCGATTATCTGATAAATAACGCTCCGCCACTGAACAAGGGAATAAGTGAATGCAGCTACGAGGAATTCAATAAAGCGCTGGCAGTCGGAGTAACGGCACCCTTTTATCTTGCAAAGCTCTTTTCCGAAGATTTTGCAGACGGAGGAGCGATAGTTAATATCTCATCATCGAGAGATCGCATGAGTCAGCCTCAGACAGAAAGCTATACTGCGGCAAAAGGAGGTATTTATTCCCTTACTCATGCTCTTGCAATCAGCTTTGCAGGAAAAATAAGAGTCAACTCCGTCTCACCGGGTTGGATAGAAACCGGAAACAGGCATTATACTGGTCCGGACGCTGTCCAGCAACCGGCAGGAAGAGTGGGAAAGCCTGATGATGTTGCTGACGCGGTGCTTTTCCTGTGTTCCGAACATGCGGGGTTTATAACCGGAACTGATTTGTGTGTAGATGGCGGAATGACAAAACAAATGATTTATCACGGAGAGTACGGTTGGGAGTACAGTGAAAAATCAGATACTTCAAGACAATTGATCTAGTTACAAGAAAGCCGGCAGCCAGCTCTTAACGGAGCTGTTTGCCGGCTTTGAATGTTTTTTTGTAAACGACGAAAAAGTAAATAAGTTCTGGGATTGCAGTCATGGTCCAGGAGAATATGTAAAGGAGATAGAGTGACAAAATAGTGCCGAAATATGCAAAAACAGTGTATATCCATAGTACCCTGAGAAAACAGGAACCGAAAATAACCATTATCGTCGGTATTACCGTTTTACAGAGACCTCGAGACGCCGCGATCGTACAATCCATGAACGCTGAAAAACAGTAACAGAAAGACATAAGTCTCAGTCTGATCAGTCCCGCTTCGATAACCGTTGATTCGGTAGTGAAAAGCGACAGAAATTGTCTTCCGAAAACGATCAGAAAGAAACCGATAACAGCAGCAATACCAAAGGAATATATCAGAGAGATACGGAAACTTTTCAGAACCCTTTCTTTTTTACCGGCGCCGAAGTTTTGAGCTATAAAAGTAGAGCATGCAATATAGACAGCCGCCATTACATCATAAACCAGAGCGTCGGCGTTAGCGGCGGCAGAATTTCCCTGCACCATTACCGTGTCGAAAGAATTAACTGCCTTTTGAGTGAAAAGGTTAGCAAAAGCAAATATTGCATTTTGCATACCGGCGGGGATTCCGAGTATCAGAATTTTTCCGACTAACTGTCCGCTGAAAACTGTTTTTTTGAATCTGAGCGAATATATTCTGTCTGAAAATGCAATTTTTATCAGAACAAGTGATGCCGATAAATACTGTGAAATAACACTTGCCATACCTACACCGAGTACGCTCAGATCAAAAGCGATTACAAACAGCAGATTAAGCGCAATATTTACTATTCCGGAAATACAGAGAAAGTAGAGCGGTGTTTTGGAGTCTCCCGCGGCGCTCAATACCCCTTGGCCGTAATTATACAGTGCAAGAGCCGGCATACCGAGAAGGTATGTTTTGAGGTACAGTTTTGCGCCGTCGATCAGTTCCGGCTTGGTATCAAGTGCAGTAAGTACGGTTTCCGCACTGCATATACCGATGAGCATTACTGCTATTCCGTAAAAAACCGAAATAAAAAAAGCGTGGTTTACTGTTTTTTTCAGATTAACATTATCGCCCGCGCCTATAGATGTGGCAGATATTGCGTTTATACCGCTTCCCATACCTATCATAAGTCCGGTGTAAAGAGTTATAAGTATTGTACACGAGCCGACTGAACCGAGTGCGTCAGGTCCCGAAAAACGTCCGACCACCGCTATGTCTGACATGTTGAAAAGTACCTGTAACAAGTTTGAAAAAATCAGCGGTATGCTGAAAAAAAGTATATTTTTCCAGAGTGAGCCTTCTGTCATCGAAGGCTTGACATTGTCCTGCATTTTTTTGTAACTCCATAGGTATAAAATGAATTGTTAATCTTATAAAATATCTGGATTATTGAGAAATTTTCCGTAATCAGACAACCAGAGTACTACGCAATGCTCAAACCAGTTTATGTTGATTATTGAAAGATGAGTGTAAAATGTTTGCTTTTCTTTATAAGGAAACGTGTAGCCTTATATTCTTACATTGGACATTCAATTAAAAATTCTACGTAGGTTATCCGTTGAAGTCATCACTGTTTTGAATGAGTTCCATTCCGCTTTTGTGTTATTTTTCTGTTAAAAAAGGTTAGCAACGTAATAACGGCGCTCAATTCTCCATTGTCAAAATAAACGTCGCCATAAAAAACGAAAGTCTTTTTTTAAAAGCCCGGAGCTTAGTTTAAAAAATTATAACTGAAATTGTCTACCGATGAAAAAGTCCGGTAATCAAAAAAAGTTTCCAGGCATTGTAC
>CALWJW010000110.1 GCA_944381095.1 uncultured Clostridia bacterium
AATTGTCAAAAAAACTTAACGGCAGTGTTTTTACCGGTAATATGATTTTTTCTGATTATTCTGCTTGCGTCGTCTTTTTCACGGCTGAACGGATACCCTTACAAACAGCATTCATAACGGTATTTTCAAGAACGGAATACAGTAGCTCAGAGAAAAGCAAAATCAGTTACCGCACGGTTAGTTCCTGACTGATTTCAGATAAATGACCGCCACGTATTTACTTATAATACACTGTGTGCTATAATGAAAAAAATGTTTCATTCATTTCCAACCTTTTCAGTTTATTTTAAGTCTTATTTATGAACCCCGAAATAAGAAAGGACACATAATGAAAAGTTATTCCGAAAAAAACGACGAAACTCTCGTTGAACTGACTCTGCTTGGTGATGATTCAGCCTTTGAGGAACTTGTTTTGCGGCATCAGCGTGCCGTGATGGGTACTGCATATAAGGTGACAAACAACACTCATTCCGCCGAGGACGCTTCTCAGGACGCATTTGTTTCCGCTTTTATAAACCTGCCCGCCCTTCGTAACCCAGCAAAATTCGGACCGTGGGTGTGCTCGATTGCCGGGAACTGCGCCCGTACGCTGAACGCACACTACCGTAGTGCTATTCCGGATATAAGTTTCGATCTGCTCTTCTCCGAAGATACAGAGGATAACGGCTCGGAAATTCAGTACGAAGAAACTGCGGAGCTGCACGAAGCGGTGGAAACTCTCGGAGAAAAAATAAGGGAGACCGTAAAACTTCATTATTTTGAAGATATGTCGGTCTCCGAAATAGCTAAGAAGCTGTCAGTGTCGGTCGGAACTGTCAAATGGCGTCTTTCCGAGGGGAGAAAACAACTCAGAAAGGGGTATGGCATAGTGGAAAAAAGCTATAATGAAAACGAAGCTCTGGTAAGAAAAGTTATGCGTCAGGTTGAAAACCTGAAACTGTGGAAACTGAAAAACAACAAAAAAGGCTTTGAAGAAGAATACCGCTCGGTCCTGAATTCGGTGGAAGAACTTCCAAAATCAAAGGAAAAAAACCTGATGCTTGCAGAAACGCTTGTACTCGGGTACTGGTTTATTCCGGAAAAAAACAACGATGAGATGCTGAAACGTATAAAAGCCGCCGCAGAGCTGAGTCACAACGACGAGGTAATGCGCACTGTCGCCTTGCACGAATTCAGTAAATTATCAGGAGACGAAAAAATTGATTTTATTTTAAACAAGCAGATACCTTATTACCGTGAGAACGGTTACCCGAAAACGCTCGCTTATCTTTGGTTCTGGCTCGGCTATGAGTACCGTAAAATTGACAAAACTGAAAAAGCCATTGACTGTTTTAAAGAAGTAATGTCAACCGTACCGCCGACCGATGTTTATTACGCCAACGCAAAATCGGCAATCGGAGTAGAAGAGCGATACCTGAAATCCAAAGCCGAAAATGCCGGTGAACTGCACCGTTGCTCGTGGGATACAACCGGCGAATTATACAAAATTTCAGGCAACAATATCTTTTTTTGGGAACAGCCGGGATACGGTAATTCCCACATTAACCATGCCATTAACCATGCCATATTTTGGAACACTTCATGCTGTGACAGCCTGATACTTGCCTGTGATATGAAACCCGGAGATAAAAAAACATCTTCCGACGGCAAAACTACCATGAGCCTTATCCGTGAAGACGGAGTATGTGAAACGCCGGCGGGACGCTTTGAAAAATGTCGCGTGTATGTCAGCGAAGGTGAAAAGTACGGACTTACCTACTGCGAAACATGGTTTTGCGAAAACGTCGGAATTGTCAGGCAGAAAGTAACAAGGTATGGAGAAACATCTGAATGGCTGTTATCAGGATACTGCATAAGCGGAGGCAAAGGACTGCTTCCGTTTGCCGTTGGGAACAGATGGGAATTCAGTCTTGTCAGCGATAATGATGTTTACATAAGGAAAACTGAAAACACGTTTGAAGTAACCGGGATGAAAAAAGATACAGTAACAGTTTCAAGTATGTTTTTCAATGAAGTAACCGGTTATTCCGATACATGGGAGGGTAATATTCTTAATGCAAGAGAAAACTACTTTATCGAAAAAAAACCAAACGGAGAAGGAATTCTTGCGGAAGTAAGGCCGGCACTCAGACGTGCAGCTGAGCTTGCGGAAACCAAACGTCAGAAAACACACACCGCTGTTGCTTTCGCAGTAATGGACCGCATTTTTGTTACTGATCCCGAATTCAATCCCGACTACACCGAAAAAGGCCGCTGGAATTTTTTTGAGTATGATGAGCTCGTTAAAAATAACGGAAAAATTATTCTGAATGACATAAGAAAATACAGTTTTGAGTTAAAAGACATGGAGAATTCAGGAAAAGAAGGAAACAAAGTTCTTTACACCTTTTTTCTGACTATTCTTCAGGATGCGGCTGAATGTATCTGGTCTGACGAGTGGACGGACGGATACTGCTGCGGTGAAAAAACTGTCGGAAAATTCAAGGTAAAGGACTTCACTGTAAAGGGAGGAGAAAACGCGGTAACTCCGGCAGGAAACTTCACGGATTGCCTTTGCGTCAGCTTTGATTATTCGGCATGGGGGTATTTTTCCGGAAAGAGCAGCTACTGGTATGCTCCGGGAGTCGGAATTGTAAAATACCGTCACATTTCCGGACAAGGCGAAGAAACGGTTTGGTACTTAACCGCTTACAAAGGTACCGGAAAAGGCTACTTCCCTACCGATGACGGATTGTTCAGGAGATATGAACCGGAAAGTATAGGGGACGGATGGCACGGTTCGCTTGAATACACCTTTGACACCGACGAAAGCGGCACTGTGATGTTCAAAAACGCCCTCGGAACTCAGGACAGAGCAAATTTTGAAGAAGGTAAAAATCCAACTGAAAAATAATCAGCGGCAAAAATAAATGAGCGGTAAAAATTAACGCAAACGCCCTTGACGATTGTCAAGGGCGTTTGTATCGTAGTTTTTTAAACGGTGAATTCAGTCTTCCCGGAATTTCGCCGTTTTGCCTACGCAAAACGTTGCGAAGATTTTCGCTCCGCTCAAATACGAACCGGTTATCCGGCATATTTTGTTTTCCGGATTTTTTATTGCTTTGTCTTTCACACCGGATTTTTTTACTATCTTTTGCCGGATTCCGCTCCTTAAACAGTGGGTGGCGCCTCCAAAACGAAAAGCACCCTCATGGGTGCTTTGTTTTGGCTCGTGTTGACAAAAAAGATGCCGATTTTGTTTAAGCTTTTACTAAAAAGATGCATTAATAATCTTTTGAGTCTGCAACTTTATTACTCTTTGATCGATTGCATTTCCAACACAATGTTTGAAGATTTTCTTCTACTGTATACCCGCCTTTCGACACAGGAATAATATGATCTATTTCAAGCAAAAGATTTGGCTCTATATGTATTGAGTTACCACAATTACAACAAGTGAAATTATCTCGTTCCTTAATAAACTCACGCAATTTATTTGTCATTAGAGCTCTTTGTTCCTTAGTAAAAGCACTTGCGGTAAGTTTTCCTTCTAATGCCTCAATCAGCTGTACAATTGTTTCCTCCGTCATTGGTATGGTAAATGTTCTCTTTGCCATTCCACCGCCAGAGGTATATGAGAATTTATATTCTACAACCAGTACACTTTCATCAATGTTTGCAAATCCCAGTCTGGAATAAAATCCTGCTTCATCCTCATCCATAATATAACTAGGAACATCTCTAAGGTATTGGTGGTAATCTTTTTTATAATTCTCAATGATATTTCTTGCGTCTTTCAAGGTAGCAAGTTCTTCTACAAGTAAATGAAGCTTTTGAATTTGCTCTGGATAGATTGCTTTGTTAGGATAAAAATTTTTTATTACATAATCTATGGGGTTGTTTTCTGCACTTGCGAAAACCGCCGCCGACACTTCAGCAGTAAAAGGCGTAATTGCTTTTTTGTACGGACGAATATACTGATACTCATCGTCATTAATAGTTTCGTTTCTAACGACTCTCGTACCAAACAAATGAGAAATAGATTCAATCTTTTCAGTAATATATTCGTTGAATTCCCTTTGAGTGCTCATTAATACTTCACAAGTTTCCTTAATCTTTAAGAAATCAGAAGATTCATAATACTCAAGGATTCGTTGGTTTTTACTCACAACCTTCTTTATATCGTCCTCAATACGAGATATAAAGTTACCAATAATTTCCCACTCTTCACTATCAATAGTTTTAACTTTTTTGATACTATTGACCGTCCTATCAAACAATTGCGCAATCGAATTATCTAACTGCTCTAAGCTGCCTCTTGTGAACAAGGCTTCCCTATGATCATTAGCATAATCAATGACTTGGTTTACGCGGTTATAGTATTCATGTTGCTTTTGATTCAAAGCTTCTTTTTGCTGTTCTTTTAATAATTTGCTGTATTCCCCTTTACTCATAAGCAGCGAGGGATCCTCTTCAAACCTATTTATGTCATATTCAGATACAGTGATTAATCGTTCACCTAAATAATTTCCTGCTGAGGATATGTACGTAACACGAATTCTATAACATCCACCAGCATTTCTTACAACATCATTGATTTGCTTTGAAAGCCGATTATATTGTGAATGCTGTGTGTATTCATTGTTATTGAGGAATTTTTTTAAGATAGTTGCTATTTCATTTTTTCGTTTGATAATATGCTTTGCACGTACCAGTTTTTCTCTATTTTCTTTAAAAAACTTTACATCGTCATATTTCTCTAAAGCTTGACGGCTTTTAACTGTTACATATTCATCATAATATGAAACGATATTCCAGTTTGAAAACCCTAGCTTTTTTAGCACCTCAGTCTCCAACTCTCGATACTTCTTTTCATTAATACTTTTAACTGTTACAATCGCAATAATGACTGCCAATATTACTAATATCCACATTGTTTCGTTCCCTCTAGTATTGCTTGTTTAAAAAGTCTAATATTATCTATAAAGAATTATATTCCACATTATATCATATTTTCTGATGTTTTTCAATATTTGCCGTAAAAATAACATGGGAAAAGTTCATTTCTGCTCCCTTGCCCCAAAATGCCGATTGGCATCTTTTTATTTTCACTAAAATCCGAATTTCAAAAAAGTGAGGAAACGGCGAAAAACGAAGAAAACCCGAGAAAATCTCGGGTTTTTGGCTTGGCATCTTTTTTGTCAAGACGAGCCAAACAAAGCACCCCTCGGGGTGCTTGTTTTAAGTATATTCCTTACGATATATTCCCGGAATTTCGCCGTTTTGCCTACGCAAAACGTTGCGAAGATTTTCGCTCCGCTCAAATACGAACCGGTTATCC
>CALWJW010000111.1 GCA_944381095.1 uncultured Clostridia bacterium
AAATCCTTTACGGTTGTTAAAACCGTTTCATTGTATGTTCCGAAGGGCAGAGCCATTGCGGAAATATTGCAGCCAAAGAACGCGCTTAAATAAATGCAATCCAATTCAATCTCATTGCGGATTTCAACCTCTGTAAGCTCCTCTAAATGCGGATGGCAAACCGTATGTGAGGCAATCTCATGTCCGTCATATAAATTTTTGCTCTCCCAGAAGTTTATATGACGAACTTCCTTTTTGCCTTCATATATCCAATATTGCGAGTTGTCGGGCAGTCCGGAGCATAAATTGAATGTGGCTTTAAGGCCGTACCTGTTGAGAATCTCGACCAGCCTTATATCATCTGTATTTCCGTCATCAAAACTAAAAGTCAGAAGTTTTCTACAATTACTTAAAGATAACATTATACTCCCCTTATATTGCCTGACACTCAAACGGTTTCTCGGCTTTTTTAAGATATTTTTCAGAGCTTATAGCACATTCAAGATTTTTAATATCAATGCTCCCGTTACAGTCTTCCCACCTTTTTATAAGGCTGTCGCCGTTGAAATTTTCAACCCGCAAGCCGTCAATTTTAATGCGGTCATAAAAAGCAGTAGAAACAAGAGAATTATTTTCAAAGCCCTGACGGACAGATATCGCGGAATTTTTTATTTCCAAGCAAACAGGTATTTCCTTTGCGCCGTAAATGCAAATCGGATAAGACATATTTTCAACACGAACATCTTCGAATTTCAACGATTCAAGTTGAGCTCACAATTATTAACATACACATTAACATTTGCCGTTCCGGCTATGCAGTCGTCCCCGGTATAAAAATTACTGTTTTTAACGGTAATGTTTTTGCTTGCGGTCATATGAATTCCGTCATGACCTGCTTCAACGGTTACATTATCCATACATACATTTTCAGAATAGAAAACGGAATGTGACCAATTTGCACTGTCCTTTACAGTATAGCCGCTGAAAGTAATGTTTTTACAGTAGAAAATGCTTATGCAATGCGGTCCGCGGTAATGCTCCTCACCCAATTCATCAAAGCAGTCAGATCCGTCTATAACAGAGTTCACTTCCCCTGTTATTGCTATGTTTTCGGCATTTATCGCCCTTATGAGTCCGTTATTCCAACGGCTGCCCGCTGTTCTGAAAAAGGTATATGTTTCATCATCTGAACTATTTCCCGCCCAGCCCCAAGAGGCGTTTGTTATCAATGTTTTATCAAGCGGCTCAAGCGTATCATTAAGATATCCGAAATAATCCTATGGGTTTCTGCTTCCCTTTAATATTGCGCCGCTTGCAAGATGCAGCGTTACATTTGAACGCAGACGGATTCCGCCGGTAAGAAATAACCCGGACGGAATTTCAACAATTCCGCCGCCGTTTTTAAAGCACTCATCTATTGCCGCCTGAATATAATCGGTTTGCAGATTATTCTCACCGGACACCGCGCCGAAATCGGTAATAAAGTATTTTTTCATTTTATTTATCCCTCTCGACAGCAATAGGGTTCCATACGCGCATATTATCCTCTCCGCGGTTTGCAAATGTATAATAAGGGATAAAACGCAGCTTAATTCTTTCATATTTGCAGGGAGCTTTGTATTCAGAATAAAGCTTATCGCTCTGCGGCAGGGCAATTCCCTCGCCCTCCAAAATCGGCAAACCACCGAAGAACTCTTTGGTAACCGCGGGCTTAACCTCCGGGCAAATTCGTATTTTGTCAATTGTCACAGGCTGATCCTGTTCTTCAAGAGCATATACAATAGGTCCGTACATAAGCGCAACGCTGTCGGCACATTCCTTAACTGCCGGCGACGCCGCAATATATTTTGGACGGATATCAAATTCCGCATTAACCGTGTTTGACTCAAAATAAAGATATCCGTTTTCCTCATTGCACGGCTGAGCGGCGGAATATGAATCACACCAAGCGGGTTTACGCAGTGCTATGCGTTTCACACCGTCCGCCTTAACGCTCACCCTACCGCCGAGCGGATAATCGGTTTCGGTATTTACGGTTATATCACCGGATTTTCCGGAAGTTGGGATGTACTGATGAACAAAAAGAGTATCGTTATCAACCGTATATGCAAGACCTGCAACAGACGGTATCATACGCACAAGGTTAGGCGGGCAGCATGAGCAGAAAAACACCTTAACACGCTCAAGCGGCACCTGATGGAGATTGGGAACTGCCGCAAGCGAAGTATTTATTTCAAGCGGGTTTTCGTAGAAAAATCTATCTCCGCTTATTGAAAGCCCCGAAAGCATTCCGTTATAAAGCGCACGTTCGGCGGCGTCGCCGTAACGGCCGTCTGGTATCATGGAATACATTCTTGAAGCAAAAAGAGCAAGCCCCAGCGCCGCACAGGTTTCGGCATATGCCTCACGATTCGGAAGATGGTACGCCGCCGAAAAGGTTTCGGAATTTATTACAGCACCTATTCCGCCGGTAATATACATTTTTCTGTTGTATATATCATCAAAAAGCGCTTTTGCCGATTCTAACAGCTCGTCGTCTTTTTCTATCCAGGCAAGGTCTGCAATAGCACAGTAATAATATACCGCACGCACCGCGTGACCCGTTACATTCCGCAGCTTTCTTGCCGGTATATCCGACTGGTCTACAAGCGGACCGTAATCAGCTACCGAATCCTTATCGTTGTTGCCGCGTTTATCCACAAAAAATTCGGCAAGCTTTAAATATCTTTCCTCACCGGTGGCGTTGTAAAGTCTTACAAGCGCAAGCTCTATTTCCTGATGGCCCGGAGTCATAAAATCAGCAGAGTTTTCAATTCTGAAAATTCTGTCAACCAAATCAACATTTCGCCTGCAAAGCTTCATAAATCTTTTGTCACCGGTGGCATGAGACCATGCAACCGCTGCCTCAATCATATGCCCAAGCGAATAAAGTTCGTGCTGACCTCTGTTTGAAAAACGCTTTTCATCCTTAACACAGAAATAGGAATTATAGTATCCGTCCTCGCATATTCCCTTTTCTACCGAATCAATTATCTGCTCAACCAAAGCGCGCAGCTTTTCGTCATGGTTCAATTCGTAAAGATACGCCGCTCCCTCCATCCATTTGAAAACATCGCTGCCCCAAAAAACATGCAGCTCGTTTTCAAATTCGGGGTGCTTTTCGCAGTCCATTGTTGAAATTCTTCCGGTATCATAGAAACGGTCATAAACCGCTTTGGCTGTGACATTCTTCACAAGCTCTTGCTTTTCCGCCCACAAGCCGCCGTTGACCCTTAAATCATAAAATGGAATTTTTTTCATAGCTATTTCTCCTGTTTGTTATTTATATTCAATATTGTAAAAGCTCGTAACCGAGTTTTCTCCGTAAACCGAGAGGCAGCCTCCCGAACAATCCGGCGCATCAAATTCAAAGGAATTTTCTGTGTCGAAGCTTACTGAGAAATGGCCGCCGTATGACGAAACCGCTATTTGCATTGCATCATTCGCCGAAGAACAGCTGTATAAAACCGTTCCCTTACACTTTACAACGGCAGCTCCGTTTTCTGTTCCTATAAATATCCCCGTATCCGGAGATTTGCCGAACGCCGCTCCCAAAACAAGCCCGCCGCAATAATTTGCCGATTCGCTATCGCGTTTTACCGATTTGAGCGATAAACCGATACTGCCGTCCGCAAGAGCATAACCGACATATGAAGCGGAGGCATAGGCTTCATAGCTTGTAAGCTTCAAACCGTTACTGTTAAAATCAGTCGTACCCTTTAATGTTCTCCAGCCGTCGGGCAATGCATATATTGCGTAATTTGCAAATGTTATCGTTCCCTGCTCGCTGAAAAAGCCGACATAACCTCCTGCGTAATCATCAAGAGTTATGCTGAAAATCAGCTTAGCCTCTGTACCGCAATACACATTCAAGAGCTTGTCTTTCAGTGAAATTGCTAACCTATCGTCAGATGCCGTGCCGCGTTTCAAGGTCTTATCATTCTTTTTCAATATCAAGCTGCCCTGTTTTTTATATAGCTGGTATCCGCCGCCCGTATTGTCAGCCGTATTCATACCGAATACCAGCCCCGCTCTTGCTGCGTCGCTTTCTTCAGCAAGTATAACATTTACTCTGAAATTTGTAAAGACTTTATTTGTAACCGACATAAGCGCTTTTGAAGCACTTAAAACAGCTATTCCCTCGTTGCTGTACTCCCAATCGCCGCTTTTTATTTCATATGCGGGTTCGGTACCGTCGGCACTCACAGAAATATTCTCTGCCGAAAACACAAACGGTGTGCAAACAGAGCTCCCGTTTCCGAAAAGAAAATAATCAAATTCGGCAAATGCTTCTGTAAACAGCGCTATTTTAACAGCTGACGGATTAAAGAATATCGGTTTACCGATAATAATCTCAATCACACAGGGATTTACCTCTATTCCAAAGGCAAAATCATGATTCATTTGACCTTTGACTATAAAACCGATGAAAAATGCACCACACCAGGCCAATATTTGAAGTATCACCGGACATTCCAGGGCCTTTCCACACGAGAACTGGCGGAAAAGGTGGGCATTGTGCCCGCGACGCTGGTTCTGTACGAGAATGACCGGCACCCCATCAAGTACAAGACAGCGGTGGCGCTTGCAAATGCGCTGGGGATTGACCGTAACAGGCTTCTGGACGAATATACCGCCTTTGTAGATTACCCGTATTCCTCTCTTTTGAAAAAGGTACGGCAGGATCTTTCCTTAACTCAAATACAAATGGCTGAGTTGATTGGGATAGGCCAAACGTCTTATTCTGGCTGGGAAAGAGAAATCCGCGTTCCGCGCCGTAAGGAGTACGATAAAATCCTTGCCGCACTGGAAAAGCTAAGGGTAAATGTGGATACATACCTTTGCCAGTCAGCTTCTATCTGAGTGTAAATCGCACATTTGCGGCACTGTTTCCTTACATATATAATAGAAGCACAAAGGAGGAGTGCCAAATGAGAAAGCGGAAATTAAAGATATTTCTTACCCCTACGGAAAACAGCATTGTAATCCAAAGCCTCAACCACCTGCGCAACGCCCTGCTCCGGGAAAACAGGGACACCGGCTGCCTGGACGAACTTCTGCTCAAAGTAATGTGCGCCCCTGTAAAGAAGATGTAAAATTACATATCGCTGCCGAATGAGCCGCTTATTCTTTTCAGAAAGAGTAAGCGGCTTTTTTCATGCCCATCTTTCAGATTTTCCGCATACATAGC
>CALWJW010000112.1 GCA_944381095.1 uncultured Clostridia bacterium
TTTCGGAAAATCCGGAAATTCTTGTTCTCGATAACGATCTCAAAGTAAAGGCAAGCATGTCTTCGTTGTTTGCAAATGCGTTAGAGATCGAAAGGATAGGTCCCGACGCTTACCTTGTTACTGATAAAAATGATAATGTCCGATTGGTTAACGGAAAAGGAAAAATTATCTATGATTTCGGTACTGTTGCAAATCTTTCCTATAATGAAAAATATATAATAGGTTCGAGAAAAATTTATGACCATGAAATGAATCTGGTGTACGATTTTTCAGCATCAGGTTATAAAGTATTCAGTGTGACATCAAAGTCAGTGATGCTGTATAAAGAAGCCGACGGTGTAAAAACGGAATACGCAATTTTCAACGGTTCGCTGACTGCACTTATAGCTGCCGGCAGTAACAGCGAAATTACAGCATCCGAATGGTCCTATTTTGTAACCAGGACACCGGTAGAATCAGGAAACCAGTATAAGTACTATAATGCCGCCGGGCAGTTGGTAGCAACTTTCGACAGTGAAGCTACTGTGTTGAAGTCCGGTCAGGAAAACGGATACATGATTCTCAGTCGTCCGGATGAATCCGGAAATACAGTGTATATAAGATTTTCAAAGTAAATTTGCTGAATATTCATGACATTATTGTCCTGTTGGTTTGGAAAAATAATGACTGAACAGATTCCCGTAATAAACATCCGTGAAAGGTTATAAATTTGGTTATCCTTTGGGTCAGAAAAATGCTGCCTGATCCGGATTTTATGAAATAATCAATAACAACTGATTGGTTTATGCCTTGTATTTGCAAAATGCAAAAAGACAGTTTTGTGTTTCACCGTGAAAGGAGAACATGAATGCAGTTACTGATTACATTTTCTGTTACAGTCGCCGCGGTTTTCGTTTTGATATTTTTGAATCTTCTGCTGAAAAGGTTGCTGCTTATCGGAAAAATAAAAGCAGTTTGCAAAAAGTCGGCAATCAAGGTTGACGTTATTCACCCGTTAAGATCAATTTTTTTGAGAGACGATCAGCCTGATCTTCTGGTGACAACAGGTGACGCCATTTACAGAGTGTTTATACTGACGACCATGTTCAGAAGGGCACGCTATCACTTTGAAGACAGTGATGAGTTAACTGTATACAGAAAACGTTTGCTGAATATGAAAGCCGGGTCAAGAATTCATTACACTGTCAGCTTTAAGATCTACGAAACAAAAGGAAGAAAATATAAAAATTTCAGACCTGTCAAATCCGAGGTTAATTATAAAGATATTCTCCTTATACATCCGGTGCCTCTTGAAATATCGGCATTGAAGAATAACGGTATAGTAAGAATCCTTGACGGAGATATTATGGGAAATTTTGAGGTGTATTCCGGCAAAGGTTTCAGAGATAAACTGAGAAGGATAAATGAATGCTGAAAGTTACAGCATGAAAACAAACAATAGTTTTTACATTGCATATTTATCTTTCTGACATTATTGCCGGTCAAATGGTAAAAACTGCCTTTTAAGATTTTTAAAATTCAACGCCAAAGACCTTACGGAGAAACCCGTAAGGTCTTTTTATCGCAGTCATAACGAAATGAGCTTTGCCGGTTTAATGATGAATACTTTCAGATTTACAGATTTGAATCAACGAACAACCGGATGATTACAAACAGTACAGAGAAAATTTTTGATGGTAGTATTGTTTTTTGTTCGCATCAGCAAAAATGCCATGCCGCGTAAAAGTGTGAACAAATGGAAAGCTCTTACGAGATGGCGGAAAGAAAAATTCATACTTTAAAACTGTTCCTTATTCAAAGTTGTGATATTTCAGTAGCAATCTCTTCCGGGAGTTTGTCATCCGTAACGATTTTTATAGTATTCAGGCATCGGTACAAAGGTAGTCTCAAAACACTTCTTTCAATGACATCTTCTTTGCGTTTGCCGGCAGTTACATCGAAATAAAGTCTCTTGCGCAGCTGTTCTTCACTGCAAATCAGAGAAATTACCTTTACGTTGCAGTTAACTAAATCCATACCGCTCAGAATGTCATCAATTATAGCCTGATCGTGAAGCACCCAGCAGAAAACGATATTTCGGTAAGCAGAGCAGTGTATGAATTGGTTAAGGAGAAAAGTAATATTCTGCATTACCATGAGTTTTGTTTCTTCTGTTACAGTGAAAGGATCGGCGTCCCAACACCAGTCACCGTCGAGAAAGACACAGCTGTCAAGCTTTTTTTTCAGAATCTGTGAAACGGTCGTTTTTCCGACACCCATTGTTCCGCCTATTATATAAATATTTTTCATCTTTTACTCCTGAAAAAACGCAGTGAAATTTTTTTCATTTCAATGGTTAAATAAACAAAGCAGGTGTAAAAAATTATCTTTATTCACCTGCAAGAAAAATATGAAAGGGAAGCCTTCTTCCCGGAATTTGTATTTTTGTTAAAATAACTGAAAACAGTGTCATTTAATATTCGGATAGAAAATCTCTGTATTATTTGTTTAAATAACTGAAAACGGATTGATTTTTGTAAAAAAACTGTTGACCGTATTCAAGAAAATACAAGTAGTTTTTTATCAGTGAACCTGCTTATAAACAGTTTCATTTAACGACCCCCGAAGTACATTTACGAAAGTTTACGGATAAAAACAGAAGTTGTTTGAGGATCTTGTGTAACTTTACCATGTTTTGCCGAATTTTACCGTTCGGAAATCAGAATTCAGGTGAAAAATTTCCGGTAACGTTTTCAGCGTCACGCCAAAGCTTCTCAATATCGTAAAATTCTCTTGTTTCTCTGTCAAAAATGTGTAAAATTACCTGACCGAAATCAAGCGCGACCCATTTATCGTCTTTCCTGCCATCAAAATGAATACAGGGAAAACCTGAATTTTCCAGTTTTTCTTTTACTTTATCGGCAAGAGTAACTATGTGAGTTGAGGAAGTGCCTTCACATATTATCAAGTAAGAACAGATCGAAGTGATTTTTTCGGTGTAAAGCACTGTAATGCGTTTTGCTTTTTTTTCTGCGAGAGTGCAGACTATTCCGGCAGTTAACGTTTTGCCGATGTTTGCTTCTTGTACGGTTAAAGGTTTCATATAGGACTCCGGAAGTTTGATTGAAATTGATTTGCAAAAAGTGAAACCGGACTTCTGAAAACAAAATCTGAAATTACCCGGTAAACAACATTTTGTGCGGTGAAAAATCTGCATGTGCCCGTCTATCAGTTAATACAAAAACGAATGCGACATAGCAAGCAGCCTGAAATAAATTTTTCTCTTGTTTTTTAAACTGTTAAAAAAACCGCTATGGCTTCAATCTGTATGGTGAGATATTCAGGTAGTGCGCAGTAATTGATTTAAGATATAATTTCTTGCCGCAACAGTTTTTTTGTGTATGAACTGTTTTTCATCGAGCAAATTTCTGACAGTCATGTCAAATGAAAGTATAAGAGTTTTGTCAAGATGCGAAGCATCGGTTTTACCTGTCGAATAAAAGTATTCACGCAGGCGGATACAGTCCGGGAAATCACGCAGAGGCTCAATATAGTCAGCAAGATAAAGTATCTTCTGAAAAAGGGTCATGCGCGGTTTGCCGGTAGTATGACACTGAATAGAGGAAAAAACCTCGCTGTCGGTAAAGTCGGGAAAATTTTCCAGTGCCGCATACGCGCCGGTCAGTGAATGCAGTACTTTCGGATTTTTAATATCGTCGTCTGAAAGTCTTATACCGTATTTTTCAGCCAAACTGAGTTGCTGTGCGACGGTAAGCCCCTTTGTGATGTCGTGAAGCAGACCTGCCGCCGCCAACTTCGGAATTTTGTTTTCGGGAATACCGAGCAAAAGTCCGAGCTTTACAGCTTCTTTTTCAACGGAAAGAGTGTGTTCGAGCCTTTTTCCGGACACAAATCTTGCTATTTCACTGCGAAGAATACACAGTTGCTTTTCACTTATCTGCATAGAGACCGAACTCCTTAATATATTCGTAGACTTTCGGGGGAAGATATTTTTTTCTCAGACTATCACTGCCGTTACGGATTTGAGAAGAGCTTATTTCAATTGCCGGGGCTTCGATAAAAATTATATCAGCGTTATATTTATTGCGAAAAACAAAAGTTTTATCATCAACAATTGCTGATATTTTATCGGATTCTTTTTCGCGTTTCATCAAGGCAACGGTACACAGTTTAAAGATTTCTTCCGGCTCCCGCCATTTGTCCAGGGTCACATACATATCGGTACCGACGAGGAAAATCAGTTTTCTGTCCGGAGCGGAAAAATGCCTGAGCGTATTTACGGTATAACTCGGGGGCGGAGAATTAAGCTCATAATCAGACACTGTCAGTTTTCCTTCAAAAAAACTGTCGTCGTCAAAAGCGAGATGAAGCATATTCAGTCTGTCAACAGGATTATCACGGAAAGTTATCTGTTTATGCGGCGGTATCAGTGTCGGAATAATCAAAAGCCTATCAGGTTTCACGGCTTTGAAAAATTCCTTAGCGGCGCGAACGTGTCCGATGTGGACCGGTGCAAATGTGCCACCGTAAATAGCTGTTTTTTCCACTGAGCTCCCTCCTTTTTTACAATAGTGACAACGAGAAAATTCGTATCGTTTATTTAAAAAAAAAAAAAATGTACAGAAGCAAAGTGTACTTCTGAAAAGGCAATGTTTTAATTATCCAGTCTCTTTTTCAGTTCCTGCACGAATTTCCGGAGAGCGTTCCCCCGGTGACTCACAGCATTTTTTTCATCAGTTGTAAGCTCGGCAAAGGTTTTGTTCAAGGGAGGAAAATAAAAAAGAGGGTCGTATCCGAAACCGCTGTTTCCTTTCGGAGCGTCAAGGATGACGCCGTCAGCTTTTCCGGTGACGGTAAATTCTGTTCCGTCCTCCAGAACACAGGCGATTGACGAAACGAAAAACGCGCTTCTGTCTGAACAGCCTGCGAGCATTGCCAGAAGTTTTTCATTGTTTCCGGCGTCGCTGCACGGCTCGCCGGCAAATCTCGCGGAATAAATTCCGGGTTGAAGTCCGAGAGCTTTCACGCAAAGTCCCGAATCGTCCGCTACGGAAATATATCCTTCTTTTCTTACGGCTTTTGCTTTTATCATGGCATTTTCTTCAAAAGAACTGCCGTTTTGTTCTATTTTCTTCAAAAAAC
>CALWJW010000113.1 GCA_944381095.1 uncultured Clostridia bacterium
CATATAATGGTGCCGTTCGGACTGTCTGATGAGGATTGGACTGTAAAATCTGTGGTTTCAAAGGGAATATACAACGTAAGAGACGAAATTGCGGTGATAGAGAATGCAAAGGGCGTCAGGGAAACACTCAGTATGGTGTTTTACTGGCCGATAAAAAAGCCGATCACCTGTTACCGTCAGCGCCTGCGCCCGGATGAAACCCTGATAACGCAGATACGGTGTATTGACACTTTCCTGCCGATCGCGAAGGGCGGGACATTTTGTGTACCGGGACCGTTCGGAGCGGGAAAGACGGTTTTGCAGCATATGGAAGCAAAGAATGCCGACGTTGATATCGTAATAATCGCGGCCTGCGGCGAACGCGCCGGAGAAGTAGTGGAAGTGCTTAAAGAATTTCCGGAGCTGACCGATCCGCGGACCGGCAGGTCGCTGATGGAGCGTACCATAATA
Organism: uncultured Clostridia bacterium; assembly: GCA_944381095.1. GTDB lineage: Bacteria > Bacillota > Clostridia > Oscillospirales > CAG-272 > SIG673. The sequence goes on from CALWJW010000113.1 coordinate 451, forward strand.
ATCTGCAACACATCGTCCATGCCGGTTGCCGCACGTGAGGCATCGGTCTATACTGCGATAACACTTGCGGAATATTACCGTCAGATGGGACTTTCCGTGTTGTTGCTGGCGGATTCAACCTCGCGTTGGGCGCAGGCAATGCGTGAAATGAGCGGGCGGCTGGAAGAGATACCGGGCGACGAAGCGTTCCCGGCGTACCTTGAATCTGTAATAGCTTCATTTTATGAGAGGGCAGGCAAGGTGAGGTTAAGGGACGGACGTGTGGCGTCGGTCACGATCGGCGGAACGGTTTCGCCTGCGGGCGGAAACTTTGAAGAGCCGGTGACTCAGGCTACCTTGAAGGTTGTCGGAGCATTTCACGGACTGTCCCGTGAAAGGTCGGACGCGAGGAAATATCCGTCAATACACCCGATAGATTCATGGTCAAAATATAAATGTATAGCAGATCAGCGCAAAGTTGATAATGCTCGGGAAATACTGATAAGAAGCACCGAAATAGGACAGATGATGAAGGTTGTCGGAGAAGAGGGCATATCGGCGGAGGATTACATAACGTATCAGAAAGGAGAGCTGCTCGATTCGGTCTATCTTCAACAGGACTCTTTCGATCCGACAGACGCCGCATGTAAACCGGAGCGTCAGCTCAGGGTGTTTGAGATCATGTACGAAATTCTGACTCTTTCTTATCCGATGCAGAACAAAAACGACATACGTATTTTTTTCAACAATCTGCGACAGCTGCTGCTTGACTGGCACACCATGGAATACAACAGTGAACAGTTCGCAGCGCAGGAAGAAAAGATCAGACAATTTTATAAGTCGGCAACTTGATGAATCAGAAAAAATCAGGCTTTTTAAAAGTCCGGTACTTGATGACAGCGGTTTGACAAGTGAGCTTCCGTAAGCGCAGGTAACTGTCGCAAGCGGATGAAAAGTCGGACAAAGACAGGTTTTTAAGCCGTGAAGCTCAGAGCTGTGTCCGGTATGGGCGGAAAGCTTTTGACGCAGACAGCCGGATAAAGCAGAAGATTAACCGGGCAGATTAAAACCAAAAACGTGTACGGGTTTGTTAACAGAGGTTTCAAATGCAGAAAATTTATACAAAGATACAATCAATTATCGGAAACGTGATATCAGTGCGCGCCACCGGAGTTCGCACAGGAGATCTGGCTTTGGTCGGAAAAAGCTATGCAAACGTTATAAAACTTGATAATGATCTTGTTTACTTGCAGGTTTTTGCCGGCACGCAAGGCGTCAGTACAACCGACACAGTCAGATTTCTCGGCAAGCCGATGATGGTTTCATATTCGGAAAATCTTCTCGGGCGGGTTTTTACCGGTGCGGCCGTACCGAGAGACAACGGTCCGGCGCTTACTGAAAACATGATACCCATCGGCGGACCGTCGGTAAATCCCGTCCGCAGGGTTGTTCCGAGAAAGATGATACGCACCGGAATACCGATGATCGACGTTTTCAACACACTTGTTGAAAGTCAGAAGCTGCCCATTTTTTCAGTTTCGGGTGAGCCGTATAACGAACTTCTCGCGCGGATTGCTATGCAGGCGGAAGTTGATGTGATAGTTCTCGGCGGCATGGGACTGAAATACGACGATTATCTGTTTTTCCGGGAAACGCTGGAAAAGAGCGGAGCATTGGGACACACGGTGATGTTTGTTCACACCGCATCCGATCCTACCGTTGAATGTACGCTTGTTCCGGATCTTTCGCTTGCCGTTGCCGAGCGGTTTGCGCTTGACGGCAAAAAGGTTCTGGTACTTCTTACCGATATGACGAATTTTGCAGACGCGCAGAAGGAGACCGCCATTACAATGGAGCAGGTGCCTTCCAACCGAGGATATCCGGGTGATCTGTACAGCTGTCTTGCTTCAAGATACGAAAAGGCGGTTGATTTCGAAGGGCTTGGCTCGGTGACCATCCTGAGCGTAACGACAATGCCGGGTGATGACGTAACGCATCCGGTACCGGACAATACCGGTTACATAACGGAAGGGCAATATTATCTGAAAGGCGGAAGAATAGAGCCGTTCGGATCACTTTCAAGACTGAAACAGAACGTGAACGGCAGGACCAGAAGTGACCACCGCGCACTGATGGACTGCATGATAAAGCTGTACAGCGCATACAGAGAAAGCCTTGAAAAAAAGTCAATGGGCTTTCTGATGAGCGAGTGGGACGAAAAGCTTCTCAGGTACGGCAAGCGTTTTGAGGAAGAACTGATGGATCTGCGGGTGAATATTCCGCTTGAAGACGCATTGGATCTCGGCTGGAAAATTCTTGCGGACTGCTTTGAACCGAACGAAACAGGACTGAAAAGCAATCTTATCCGTGAAAGATGGCCGGACGACCGGGGACGGAATTAAAGGATTCGATATATGGGAGCTGTAAAACTTACAAAGAACGATCTGAAAAAGCAGAAGGATATGCTGAGACAGTTTCAGAGGTATCTTCCGACATTACAGCTGAAAAAGCAGCAGCTGCAAACGGTGATAATGAAGACCGCCGCGGAAGCAGAGGCACTCAGAGACCGGCTGCTTAAAATGGTGGAAGGTTTAAACGGCTGGATAGCTGTTTTTGCCGAGAATAAGACATTTGCAGACGGAAAAAGAATAGAGGATCTTGTAGTGCCCGATAAGGTTGTATGCGGAGAAGAGAATATTGCGGGTACAATCGTTCCGGTGTTCAGGGAACTTACCTTTCGTGAAGCAGAATACGACGCGGCAGACTATCCGTTGTGGGTGGATGAGGCGATAAAGCATATCCGTAATATTTCAGCCGGAACGGCTATGATAAAAACTCTGGAAAATCAGCTGGAGCTTCTGAACGGAGAACTGAGGCTTACGTCCCAGCGCGTCAATTTATTTGAGAAGGTAAGGATCCCGGAAGCAAAGGAAAACATCCGGAAAATAGAAATATATCTGGGAGATCAGCAGACGAGTGCGGTTGTCCGTGGAAAGATCGCCAAGAAAAAAAGATTGGGGGCGGTCGTATGATTGAAAAAATGAAAGCGGTCTGTGTTGCGGCACAAAGCTCGCGCAGAGATGAGCTGCTTTATTCGCTGCGTCGGCTGGGAGTTTTACATATAGCAGAAAAGGGCGTTGCAAGCGAAGGCTCGCTTAAACGCTTTGCCGGGTTATCCGACTGTATGCGGGAGCTGAAAGGATATTCGGAAAAGGGAGCGGAGCAGGCAGGAATACTTTCCGACGAGGAATTTGAAAAGCTTCACGCGGGAGTGTGCGCAGCCTTTGAGAAAAAGCTGTGGGCAGAAAAGAGAATTGCAGCACTTACAGCGGAAGCCGAGCGGATAGGCCCGTGGGGTGATTTCAGTCCGCGTGATATCCTTTCGTCGGGCATTGAAATACATTTTTACAGGGTGGACAAAAAGGAATATGACGAACTGTGCAGCGACGAAAATGTCCGGTTTGTTTTATTGAAGCCTGTTGAAAAGATGCGTGCTGTTGCGGTGATCGGGACGGCGTATGAAAAACTCCGTTCTTCCGAGTTTAAATTGCCGGAGAAGGGGCTTTCAGAGCTTGAACGGGAAAAAAACGAATGCAAAGCCGAAGCGGAAGAATGCCGGAATATACTGAAAGATTCGGCAAGATACCTGAGCAGTTATTCAGATCAGCTGCTGAAAGCGGGAAATGCGGTTGAATTTTCGTCGGCTGACGCATCGCTTACCGAAGACAGCGGAATAGTTTGGATCACCGGGTATATCCCGGAAAACGAAGCTGAAAGATTTTCGGATACAGCCGGAAGGCATTGCTGGGCATGGCTTATGCAGGACGTCAGTGAGGACGACGCGGATGTGCCTACAAAAATCAGATACAATAAGCTGACGGCACTTGTAAAACCGCTGTTCGACATATTGGGGACGGTCCCGGGTTATCTTGAATACGATATTTCCTTTTGGTTTCTTGCGTTTTTTTCACTGTTTTTCGCAATGATAATCGGTGACGCCGGTTACGGGGCGATTTTTCTGACCGCCACTGTTATTTACCATATAAGGACAAAGAAAGCAACGAGCGTTATCCTGCTTCTGTATGTTTTGTCCGCAACGACGATAGTGTGGGGAGCATTGACCGGAACATGGTTCGGGCTTGAAGGGGCTATGAAAGTACCGTTTTTGAAAGCTCTGGTAATACCCAGATTTGCAAATTATCCTGAATACTTCGGTATTGCGACAGGTGATGCGCAAAACAATGTCATGAGATTCTGTTTCAGTATCGGAGTCATCCAGTTATCTCTGGCGTGCGTAATGAATATAAAACGGAAAATAAAGCTGCATTGTCTTGCGTGGATAGCAGACATAGGCTGGCTGCTTTCGGTTTGCGCACTGTACTTTCTGGTGCTTTACCTCGTTATCGGGGAAAAGATAAATCTGACGGCGGTTGCCGTTGCAGTCGGTTCGGGTTTTTTGCTTGTGGTGCTTTTCGGCGGAATGTCTCCCGGCAAAACTTTTGCACAGGGAGTCAAGGCGGGACTCGGAAACGCATTCACGGTTTTTCTCAATACGATATCGGCTTTCGGAAACATAATGAGTTACATAAGGCTTTTCG
>CALWJW010000114.1 GCA_944381095.1 uncultured Clostridia bacterium
CGTCAAACCCAAAATGAAGTGCAACTGCAAGCTGAAGTCTGGTTACCAAGTCATACACAATCGGCTCATTCGGGTCACGGTACATGCCGTTTTCATCGAAAGAAAAAAGCTGTGACTTTATCTGATTTTCTATGAAACCACATTCATCTCCAAGTCCTGCAAACTTTCTCAGCTGTTCGCTTGCCGCAGCGAAGGCAGCCCAGTTTCCCATCGGTTCAGGCGGATTTTTTGCTATCGCGCTGTAAGTTTTATTCGGATCCAAATTTTTAAGAGCGTCCTTCCATTGACTTATCTTCTCTTCTCCGGCAAAACCTGCTTTTTCAGCTTCCATCAAGCATAATACAATTTCTTTTACCGAAAAATCATTACCCGCTCTCTTGCCGTTCTTTATCAAAGAAACCGGAATCTCAGCGCAACAAAGATCCATCATATGTATGAATATTTCTTTCAGCTGAGTCTGTCTTCCGTGTGAGATCAGAATACCGATATTTGCTGTAAGACGGGGAAACCCATGTTCTTCAAGTCCTTTTTCTTCGACACGGCGTACATAATTCAGTATATCGTCTTCCGAATACGCTGTCAGAACTTTTTCCATAAGGTCTATGTAACTCAACATTTTATTTCCTCGACATCTGAAAATTTTTTAAATCGGTCTTTCAAAAAAACAATGAACAGGTTACGATTTGCAAAACTCATAAATACCGTTTTTGTTTTTCAGGCAATTCTTTGGTTATCCGGATGACCAGTCTCAGTCACAACGCCGGCAAAAACCTTTTCTGCCGCAGTGCGGACATTTCAGCACCAGGTCGTCATTCAAGTGGATAGTAAAAACGGATGTCCACCAATTCGGTCGGAACTTTTTGTTACATTCAGGACAAATATACTCGTGTGATGCGATCGATTTTCCGCCGATAACAAATATAACTGCGGTAAAAATCAAAACCGTAATTAAAATTACCCACCACTTTATCTGAAAAGTCTGCCCGAACCAGTTCACCTGACAGGAAGTAAGTAAAACGGAGCATAGCAGAACAGTTACCGGCGTAAACAGCTTAATGTACTTCATAACGGTATAATCTCCTTTCCGTCACGTTATTCTGTTTTGCATATTTAAATTTGCATTCAGTGAAAACATTACCTGAAAAAAGTCCGTTTAAATAAACATTATCTGACTTGCAAAACTGAAAAAATAACATTATCCGATTTCAGAAACTGAAAAATCACCGCCTGTATTTTTTTACGAATTTATCAATTTTTTCAAGAGCTGTATTGATATGATTTACAGAGTAAGCATATGAAATTCTTGCGAACCCTTCTCCGCAGTCACCGAACGCCGTACCGGGAACTATCGCAACCTTTTCTTCGTGCAGGAGTTTTTCACAGAATTCATTACTGGTCATTCCGAATCCGCCGATATTCGGGTACACATAAAATGCCCCTTCCGGCTCAAAACACGGCAGTCCTATCTTCCGCAGTCCGTGAACGATAAGCTTTCTTCTCCTGTTATATTCCGCCGTCATATCGGCTATGTCGTTATCGCCGTTTTTCAAAGCTTCGATTGCGGCATACTGACTTGTCGTAGGAGCGCACATGATAGCATACTGATGAATTTTATGCATCTGCTCTGTTATTTCATGAGGCGCCGCCGCATATCCCATTCGCCAGCCGGTCATGGCATAAGCCTTTGAAAAACCGTTGACGGTGATCGTTCTTTCTCTCATTCCCGGAATTGAAGCGAATGAAACGTGTTTTCTTCCGTAGGTCATTTCAGCGTAAATTTCGTCCGAAAGAACGATAATATTTGTGTCCCTGATAACTTCCGCTATTCCGGTAAGTTCGCTTTCCGTCATAATTGCTCCGGTAGGATTATTCGGAAAAGGAAGCACAAGCAGTTTTGTTTTTGATGTAATTGCATTTCGGAGACTTTCAGGTGTCAGCTTGAATTTGTCTTTTTCAAAGGTGTTCACAAAGACCGGTTTTGCGCTGGCAAGCTCAGCTATCGGACCGTAACAGACAAATGACGGGACAGGAATTATTACCTCATCTCCCGGATCAAGCACTGCCCGCATCGCAATATCAATGGCTTCGCTTCCTCCGACCGTAACTATTATTTCTTTTCTTGCGTCATATTCAAGCCCGAATCTTCTGTTCAGATATCCGGATATTTCCTGACGCAGTTCAAGAATTCCGTCATTGGACGTATAATAAGTTTCCCCGTCTTCAAGTGACCTTATCGCTCTTTCCCGTATATGCCACGGCGTAACAAAATCAGGCTGACCGACTGTAAGCGATATTACGCCCTTTACCTCGTCGAGTATATCGAAAAATTTTCTGATACCGGACGGTTTCAGCTTTTCACATCTCTCCGAAAGTACCTCTTTGTAGTTAATCACAGAATATTTCCTCGCTTATCTTCTTCTTCTGAATTGTATGTCACGCCTTTGTCCTTATATTTTTTCAGTACAAAATGAGTTGCCGTCGATACGACTCCGTCCATTGGCGCAAGTCTGTTGAAAACGAAATTGGAAACTTCTCTCATGGTCTTGCCTTCTATCATTACGAGAAGGTCAAATCCTCCGCTCATAAGCTGAACGCTCTGAACTTCCGGATACATACATATCCTGTCGGCTATCCTGTCAAATCCGAGATCCTTCTGCGGCGAGACTTTAAGCTCTATCATAGCGCTGACATATTCCCTGTCGGTTTTATCCCAGTCGACAAGGGTCTTGTAACCGAGTATCACCCCTTTTTCCTCATACTCTTTTATTTTGCTTTCTATTTCTTCTGCTTTCATGTCGCACATCACGGCAAGCTGTGAAGGGGTAAGATGCGCGTTTGTCTCCATAAGTTTCAGTAATGTATCCATTGTGCTTCCTCCGTTTATCAGTATTTTTCCTTAACGTCACGGAATATTTCAAGTCCGCAACACTGCGCAAGTTTTTCTGCTTCTTCAAAATCACAGGCAACATGTACGGCATTATGCGCGTCCGCACCAACTGTAACGTATCTGCCGCCCGCTTCCCTGTAAAGTGAAAACAGCTGTTTTTCAGCAGCTCCGAAATTTACACCTTTCCTTATCTCTGATGTGTTTATCTCAATCATTTTGTCGTTTGCTACCGCACTTTCAAATATCCTTCGGTACTCCGGGAAGTATTTTTCTATGTCAAGTTCTTTACCCGAATCCCTTATATATCTGACCGGATAAGTAATATGCGCTATCGTATCGATGTACGGCACTCCGGTGAGCTTATATAAATCTCTGAGATACCTTTCGTACAGGTTTTCGATCATTCCCTGATCATCCATTTTAGAGTAATCAAGATAATAAAAATCCGGAACGCCTTTCAGACTGTGCACTGAACCTATCACAAATTCAAACCCGTTTTCCGAAACTATTTTTTGCGAAATTTCCGGATAATTGTACGGTTGACCCAACTCAATGCCGAAAATTACTTTTATCTTTCCACGGTATTTTTCTTTCAGCGATAGAATCGTCTTTTTCCTCAGCGCAAAATCCATTTCCATTTTCATGCCGCAGTCTGCGTAATCAACGTCATAATGGTCTGTAATCGCCAAAACTGCGACACCTTTTTCCAAAGCAGCTCTGACTACGTCCTCAGGATTTGCACTGCTGTCATATGAAAATTCCGTATGACAATGGAGGTCAGTCTTTAAACACATATGAATTACCCCCTGTCACAGCAAAACGTAAATAAGTGTTGTAAGAAGCCCGAGCACAGTAAGAGAAGCCAGTACTATGCACGTTATACGGACTGCCTTTGAATATTCGCTTTTGAAATTTTTATTTTTGTTTCCCATATCAAACTCCGTGCATTCAGACTTTACTGAAAGCAACTCCCGATGAAGGAATGCTTTTTTTGTATTTTTTCAGTTCTTTCAAATCAGCGTCAGCGACCACCCCGGCTTTTTTCAGACGGTTTTTGGCTTTCAGTGTCATCAGTGTAACACCTGACGATGTTCTTGTTGTTTTCAGAGGTATATCTGCGGATGAAACGAGCAGCGCTCTTCCGTTTTCCGAAATCATGAGGATATTCACCTCATCTTTTTCTTTTTCAAGACCGGCAAACACACATTCTGCGGCAGTCGAAAAAGCTGATGTGAGTTTTTTTCTGTTTCCTTTCGTTTTGTAGCTTTCAAGCGGAACTTTTACTCCTTTTCCGTTTCTGAATACAAAAACAATATTTCCTTCATCGTTTTCCCTGTATGCAACAGCCGCTACTACCTTCTCATTTTCCTCAAATCCGAGCTTACCGGGTACATAGTCGCCCATACTTGAAGCTTTGCTCGGCTCAAAATTTGAAACAGCGGATTTATAGACCTGTCCGCGATCGGTAAAAAACAGCAAAAGTTCTGTGTTATCGCTTTCCTGTTCCGAAATTATCGTATCGCCGTCCCTGAGTATATGTTCATCGTTCATTCTGAGTGAGGTAAACTTCACCTTTTTGAAATAACCTTTTTCGGTGAAGTATATCTTGCATCTGTAACTGTCAACTGTCGGCAGAATATCAAAGGAAACGATGTCTTTTTCGGTTATTATCTCGGTTTTCCGCTTTACCTGATATTTCTTTTTTATCTCCTTTTTCTGCATTCGGTCCGCATTCCCGATTTCCATCTGTTCTTGTGTCTTCAGCCAGGTGAGCCAGATTCCGATATAATGTGTCAGAAGCGTTGTTCCCAGCAGATACACAATCAGTTTTCCGCTGATCATATAAAAGAACAGCCAGCTGAATCCAAGCAGAACCTTCCACCTGTGCTTTTCCGGCGTCATCTGATAGACCGCAAGACAGATGGGCAGAAATATAAAAATGTAGAGTGAAGCATTATATGCCATCGATCAGTTCTCCTGTAATCTCTGTATCATCTTCCAGATTGCTTCTGCCGAGTTAAAATTTTCCGGCACCATCTCAGCCGCCTCGATCGTAATGTC
>CALWJW010000115.1 GCA_944381095.1 uncultured Clostridia bacterium
CCACCATGGTTCCGCTCTTTGACAGCGAAAACAAGCTGGTCACAGAGATCATCAACAAATCCTTTGCCTGATAAGGGCAGGGCCGCCGGAAGGCGGTCTACATAGCAAATTTCGCGAGAGGTTATAGCAAGAATGGTTTTCAGCAGTATTCTGTTTCTGTTCCGGTTTTTTCCGGTGGCGTTTTTTAAATTGTATATCGTTACAGCCACCGCCATTCCGGTCCAGAGTATTCCGAAAAATGCGGCATACAGGTTTATTCTTGAAGCCAAAACCGTCCAGACTATGCCGAATCCGATCATAAAGATGCCCATTATTCCGGTCAGTGCGGACGGACCTCTTCCGGGTTTGATGCTTTTCATTTATTTCTCCTTGCGTTATTTTTTGTTTCGGTAATTTGCCGATGAGCCGACTTTACCGGCACTGCGTGCCGAATCCGCCGGCTCCCCCCCCGCTCTGTGCGTTGAGCGTTATCTGCTTAAAAAAGAGAAGGGATCGATGCCGAACTTGTTTCTGAGGACATTAAAAAAACCGAAGACCGGAAGTCCTACGACATTGAAGTAATCTCCGTTTATTTTTTTCACGAAAACGGAAGCCTTATCCTGAATGCCGTAGCCTCCGGCTTTATCGAAGGGTTCGCCGCTTTTTATGTAAGCGAGTATCTCACTGTCATCGATTTTTCTGAAAGTCACCTTTGTAAGTTCAGATGACGTAAAGGTTTTTCCGCGGTAGCTTACCGCAATTCCGCTGACAACGCTGTGTGTAGTGCCGGAAAGTGTTTTCAGCATATTGAAAGCCGCACCCGGGGTTGCGGGTTTACCGAAAATCACGCCGTCCTTTTCAACGACGGTATCGGCAGCAAGCACAATTTCGTCGTCCGAAGTCCTGTTTTTTACGGCATTGAGCTTGCGTTCGGCAAGTTCGGTTGTCAGGATGTCCGGGGGGAGCTGCCTGTCGACTGACTCATCGGCGTCTGAAACTATAATCTTAGGGTGAAGTCCCAGATGTTCAAGGATTTCCCTGCGTCTTGACGAGTTTGAGGCGAGGACTATTTCCGGTTTATCTATCACTTTGTCACTCCTTTGACCTGAATATATTTCTGAGCTTCCCGGCTAACCGCTGAACCGGGCTTTCCGCTTTCACCATTTCTATGTCTTCATTGTCTATATTTGCGTACGCAAGTGCTTTGAATATCATCTTTTCGCGTTCGCTTACCTGACGAACGGCGCCGTTTACGTTTTTCATCGGATAGTACAGCCGCAGTTTCCCCTTTTTTCTGGTTATGTATCCGCATTTGTGTGCCCCGACGTTATTGAAGCCTTTGCTTTTTGCCGCAAGAGAGGCGTCAAGCTTTATAAGATATTTTTCTATTTCGCAGTGTTCGCTTGCCCTTGCTCCGCACCCGAGTATCTCTCTGCCGAGTTTTTTTGTTTCCGGAGAGATGTCGAGAACTCTTACCGCCGTGCCGAAAAACGCTCTGTCGGAAATTTCTTTGAGTTTGTCGGTATTTTCGATCGCCGAGAGATTCACGCATCCTTCAAAGGCGCTTCTTCCGACAAGGCTGACCTCCGGACCGAGGGTTACTTTTCTCAGCTTGCCGCAGAAGCAGATCAGCTTGTCGGGAATCTTTTCCACATCCCGGTCTGTTATAAGATGTTCGAAGGGGAAGTGTACGCCGATAGTTTCCACGCCCTTTTTCAGCAGAAAAGCTCTGAAATTTTTGCTTCCGGACATATTGTCGGAAGCAAATTCGATAGTGTCGGTATTCTCATAAGCTGAAAAAACTCCGTTTTCCGTTTCCGGGTAAAATCTGAGCGTATTTATTTCAAGCACTCCGTCCTTTTGGGGATTGAGACGTCTGCAAAGAGCGTTTCTGTACAGCTCTGCTTTTTCCGCCGAAATTTCCGAAAGCTTATCGTAAGCGTATTCTGCCGTTGCCGACGCCCTTCCGAGGCTGAACGGCAGATTTTTCTTTCTCAGTATGTATGTAAGAACATTTTCCCATATCTCACAGCTGTCCGGAGAAAGATCTATTCCGAATTCGCCTTTCACAAAAATGTAATCGTCACTGTCAGCGGTATTCAGAAAATTTTTATAGACCTTGCGGCAGTATATCCTGCGGTCACCTGCTTTTACAGTGTCGCTTTCGCCGCACAAACGGTAAAGTCTGGTAAATCTGTCTGTGGCGGCGCACAACAGGTAAAGCCAGTATTTCGGGTTGCCGGGTGCAAGCTTGGCTGCTTTCAGAAACTGTTCGCAAGCCATTGCGTAATTTCCGAGCGCAAGATAAGAAGAACCTGACAGAAAGCAGTCCTGTGCCGGATCCGGGATAACTTCGGATTCTTTGTATACTGCGTTTTTCTTTTGCGGCTGAACTGTTTGCGGTTTCGACTGTAATATTTCTGTCTCCGGCGTCAGATGAACCGGCTTTTCCGGATTTCCGGGACCGCTGAGCACCTCTTCGGTGCGGTACTGCTTTCCGCAGTAGGAGCATACGCCGAAGGTATGTGTGCTGTACAGCTCTATTGACGCTCCGCAGTTCGGACATTTTCCTTTGACTATCGGCATACACTGTCTCCTTTCCGTTGTTTTTTACATTTTTTTGAAATTCGGGTAATCCGCTTGGCTTTGTACCGGCCGGCGGATTCGGCGCGTCAGTGCCGGTAAAGTCGGCCGGCGAGCCGGTGCCGACTTCCTTTAAGTTCGGTTTCCGGCAATTATTTTGGTATACGGCGGAATTTATCTGACTGCGGGGGTTTTCCGATTCTGTAATTTTCTATTATTCCGGCACACTCTTGTCCGGTTTCCGTTGTAAAGATAAAGTGCTGTCCGATTATACCGTGATCCGAAAGAGCTTTCTGTCTGTCTGCCATGTAGATCGGTACAGAATTCAGCAGTATGTCAAAGCCGGCTTCGCTTGTCACGGGGAATACGGCTCCGGTAGAATCTCTGAGGCTGGGAAGTCCGAGACGTTTTGTAAGCAGCATTATCGGTATTCTGCCGTAAACTATTGCCGATTTCGGCGCGGATATGTCCCGCATCTGAGGCAGGGAAAGCTCGGGACTGAGCATTACGTCCCGTAAGCCTTCGGAAATATAGTAAAGGGCAGACGCAGTATTGAAAATGTTAAGACGGAAATCGCCGTGTATGTTCATGCCGAATTTTTTTACGGTTTCTATCTGTCCGGGACTTGTCACAAGTACCTCTTTTGCACCGTTTTTCACAGCCTCCGAAAGAAGAAAGTCGACGTTTTTCTCGTTTCCTGGAAATACCGCCGGCGGCATAATAACACCGTCGCAGACGTCTTTCTCAAACTTTTCAAGCGGCAGATAGATGTGTCTGAAAAAGTCGCTGCCGGTGACCTGCCTTGGGTCTGAAAATCTTGCTGTCAACAAAGCTTTGCGTTTTGACGTTTTTTTTCCGTAGTCCGGCAAAACAGGCGAATCCGGTTTTTTTCTCGGCGTTACCGTTATTTGCGCCGCGGCGCGCGGGGTTCCGGCAAAGTCGGTTTTTATCCTTGAAGAGTTTATTTTATCCTCCGCAGTTCTGACTCCCAGCATAGTGTTATCGGGATTTCCGGTAAAATAGCGATCGGTAAATCCGCTTCTTGAAAAAACGTCCCGAAGCTTTTCAAGCTCCTTTTGGCTTATGTTTCTTCCTTCATCGAGAAGGGTGCGGTAGATCTTCACCGTCTGGTAGACATAAGCCGGACTTTTCATTCTTCCTTCTATTTTCAGCGAAACTACTCCGCTGTCGGTCAGCTCACTTATGTGGTTTGCAAGACACATGTCTTTGAGGCTGAGGGGATAACAGCCGTTGTACATCTTCCGGCACGGCTGAGCGCAGACCCCGCGGTTCCCGCTGCGTCCTCCCATTACCAGACTTGCCATGCACTGCGACGACTGACTTACGCACATGGCGCCGTGTATGAACTGTTCTATCCCTATGGGCGATGCGGCACAGAGCTCCTTTATCTGAACATAGGAAAGCTCTCTTGCGCAGACCATTCTGCTGAAACCGAGCGCCGCAAACGCCTTGGCGCATTCGGCATTGTGCCCGCCTGCCTGCGTGCTTGCGTGAAGCTCCATTCCCTGATATCTGTCTTTGATAAGAGAAGCAAGTCCGGTATCGGATACTATGAGAGCGTCCGCCGATATCATATACAGCATGTCCGCATAGTTTACTGCCTGTTCAAGTTCTTTGTCAAAGACGGCGGTGTTAAGCGTTACGTGAAATCTGACACCGTTGGCATGACAGCGTTTGATACATTCTGAGAGCTCGCTGTCACTGAGGTTTTTTGCGTTCATTCTGGCGTTGAGGAATTTACCTCCGACGTATACGGCGTCTGCTCCCGCTTTAATGGCAGCCGACACCGCTTCGGATGATCCGGCAGGAGCAAGCAGCTCCGGCAGCCCTTTCATACAGTTTCCTTTCCGGATCCGGTACTTTCTTTCAGTCTTGTTATCTCGTCGCACAGTCTGTCGATTTCTTCACGCAGTTTTTCGTTTTCCGCCAACAAGGCGTTTTCGGCTTTTTTTATCGGAGCGCATTCCGGCATCTCGCCGAGAAGAGCGCTGTTTTTCACCGTAAGACTGAAAATCTGCTCTTGCTGGCTGTGTATCAGCGCCGTGTTTTTTTTGAGGGCTTCAGTTTGTTCCAGAAGGAGAAGCACAAGCGCGACATCGGACATTCCCGAAGTTTTTTTCATCTTCCTTCTGACCGAAGCATCGAGGGAATTTGCCATCCGCATTACTTCCCTGCCGGATGAGGTAATAAGGTTAAGTTTTACGCCTGCTATGTCGACGGTAATTTTTTCTTTCGGCATTTTCTATCTCCTTTTGCTAAAAAAAAAAAAAAACACT
>CALWJW010000116.1 GCA_944381095.1 uncultured Clostridia bacterium
TGTTTTCGATTTGACACCGCAGGACGGTCGCTGGCAATGCTTTCGATTTGACACCGCAGGACGGTCGTCAGGCAATGCTTTCGTTAGGTACCGCTATTGTCAAAATATAAATTATTCCGGAAAATATGAGCGGTCCAGCATTCTCAGCTGTATCGCTTCTCCGATGTGTTCAGATCTTACAGTTTCGCTTTCTGCGAGGTCTGCTATCGTTCTTGCCACTTTCAGTATTCTGTCGTAGCCTCTTGCAGAGAGGCCTATTTTTTCGTATGCTTCCGCAAGCATTTCGGAGCCGTCCTTGTCCGGAGTGCAGTATTTTCTTATTTCAGCGGGAGTCATTTTGGCGTTGCAGTAGATACCCGTTGTGTCTGAAAAGCGATTTTTGGCGAAATTTCTTGCTTTGCAGACACGCTCTCTTACGGCTTCTGAGCTTTCTCCGGGTGTAAGCTGACTTATTTCTTCTTTGGTCAGAGACGGCATTTCCACCTGTAAGTCTATACGGTCAAGAAGCGGTCCGCTTATCCGGGACAAATATCTGCGCACGTCCGCAGGCTTGCAGGTACAACGGTGCGTCGGGTGCCCGCGGTAACCGCATTTGCACGGATTCATTGCGCAGAGAAGCATAAATGAGCAAGGAAATTTCAGTTTTCCGCTTGCTCTGGTTATGGTTATCTCGCCGTCTTCAAGCGGTTGACGAAGAACCTCCGTCACCTGTCTCGGGAATTCCGGAAGCTCGTCAAGAAAAAGTACGCCGTTATGCGCAAGCGATATCTCACCGGGAGAGGGAATGACTCCACCTCCTGCAAGAGCAGTCTCCGACATTGTATGATGCGGAGAGCGGATAGGTCTTGAAGTTATAAGAGACGTGCCGGATGGGAGCATACCGGCTATCGAGTAGATTTTTGTGACTTCTATCGCCTCTTCAAAAGTCATGTCCGGGAGTATTGTGGGAAGTCTTTTTGCCAGCATACTTTTTCCGGTTCCGGGCGGACCTATCAGAAGCAGATTGTGTCCTCCCGCCGCCGCGATTTCCATTGCCCGTTTTGCCCTTGACTGTCCTTTTACATCGGAGAAATCGACGTTGTAAGCGGATTTTCCGCCGCTGAGTACAGTAGCGTCAAATTTACTTTGGGATATTCTTTTTTCACCCCTGAAATGTAAAAGCAAATCCCTTACGGTTGTCACACCGTAAACATCGATTCCGTCCACTACCGCAGCCTCCGCGGCATTTGCCTGCGGTACATATGCTTCTTTGAAGCCGGCATTTTTCATCGCGATGACCATACTCAGTATACCTTTGACCGGCTTTACGGAACCGGAAAGCGAAAGCTCTCCCATAAAACATTTTGTGCTGAGGTCTGCCGATTTTTCAATATTTCCCGAGGATTTCAGTATTCCGATAAGCATGGCAAGATCAAATACAGTGCCGGATTTTTTTGTGTCCGCGGGAGCCATGTTTATGATAATGGAGGCGTCCGGAAATGTAAATCCGCTGTTTTCTATTGCGGCACGGATGCGCTCCTTTGCCTCTCTGACAGCAGCGTCCGGAAGTCCCACTATCTCGAATTCCGAAAGACGATCACGTACGTCGCATTCGACGGTAACTGTAAATCCGTCAACTCCGTTAATTCCGGAGGTATAAGTTGTAGAAAGCATATTTTTACTCCTGATTAAATATCGGCGAACTGTACTTGTATAGCCGGCTTTGTTACCTTGATATTATCGTTGAAACTTCGGCATATGCCGTTAATTTTTTTAGGCACTTCATTGCCCGGTACGGTTTTCTTTACCGGCTTTTCCGGTAAGATACCTGTATGTTTCGCCGCAGGTCATGTAAGTTATATCTCTGCGTCCCGAAATCAGATTGCAGAACTCTTCGAATTTTCCCCAGCTTCCGAATTTATCGAATTCAAAGCTGTGTCCCCAAAGGTAAAAGAGCAGGTCTTTTTCCGTTGCTTCGGCATTGATGAATTTTTCCGCTGAATCAAAGAGCTGACTGTCGTTCTGATGACAGGTCGGATGCCATTTCATGAAGTCGTCAGGCAGAGCAAAAGTGTGATGTGAGTCGGTTGTTCTTGCGTACCGTATCGGTGTGTTTTCCGTTATAAGACGGATCACTCTGTCATCGTAGCAATGTCCGCCGCACGGATATGCCATGCCGGTTATTTCCTTTCCGGAAAGTTCGGTGAGTTTTTGGAAGTCATCCGAAACTTCCGCCACAACTTCGGCATCACTGCATTTTATAAGGTTCGGATGATGAACGGTATGTACCGCGATCTCGTGGTTGCAGTAGAGCGTCTTCACCTCGTCGGCGGTCACCTCATCGTGATTGACTTTTATCCCCTCGTGAGTGATAAAATGTTTGTTTCCGAAAAATCCGGAATTAAGGTTAAATGTAGCTCTCAGGCAGTATTTATCGATAAGCTCTATGAATCTTCTGTCCTGTACCGTGCCGTCGTCAAAACTCATTGTGAATATTTTTCTGTTCATTATTACCTCCGGTGAGCTTTCTGAAATTCAGGTGTTGTGACTGTTTATTAAAACGTCGTTTTCTTTGGGTTTTCATGCTTTGCAAGACCGCGTCCGGAAAGGCGGTTTGCCCTGCGACCGGAGCGGATTGTTCTCAGCGCACGATTGTTTTCTTTTTTTGCGGGCTTTTTTGATTTTTTACACTTTTTTACCGTTTGCGTTCAGCCCGGGATACAGATTTTTTTATCAACTGACCTTTCATTCTTTTGCGAAAACCCGGCGGTAAATTCCGTCAGCATTTTCAAAAACATAATCCGGCATTTCAGTATCAGGGAGTTTTCCGACGGTCTTTGCATCTGTTTCTCCCGTCAGAACAAGGACGGACGTCACACCGCTGTTAATTGCGAAAGCTATATCAGTGTAGAGCCTGTCGCCCACGACGCAGATTTCGTCCTTTGAAAATCCGGTGCTTTCCGTTATCGCTTCCATTGTAACCGGATGAGGTTTTCCGAAAAAAACAGGCTTTACTCCGGTTGCGGCGGTAAGCATCGCCGCTATCGCGCCGCTGTCGGGAAGGTAGCCTTCGTCTGTCGGACATCTGAGATCCGGGTGAGTGCAGAAATATTCGGCACCGTTCCACAGCAGGCGGCAGGCGGTCGTCAGTTTTCCGAAGGTAAGTTCGGTGTCGAAGGAGCTGACAACTATATCGGCGCTTTTGCCGTCAGCGCAGTCGGTGACACCGACACCTCTTTGCCGCATTGAATTTTTCAGTGCCTCCGTACCCAATAAAAACACCCTTTTGCCCGGACGCCGTGTCAGTAAAAACGAAGCGGCCACGTCCCCCGATGTCATGACAGCGTCGTCAGAAACTTCAAATCCCGCGCGTCTCAGTTTGCCAAGATAAAATTCAGCGGTGGACGAAGCGTTATTTGTGAAAAAAAGCACCTTTCTTCCGCTTTCGGAAAGTCGGTTGACTAGCTTTACCGCTTCCGGGAAAATTCTTTTTCCGAGGTAAACTGTTCCGTCAAGGTCAAAAACAAACAATTTTTTGTCCTTCAATGGTGTTGCCGAACGTCCTTTTTCGATCATCATTTTCATTTTCTCCCGGGATTTTACTTTCCTCTACTATATCTTACAAAATTTTCGGTAACATTTGATTAATATATTGTAAACTTCTTCTGTTTACAGTATATTAACTCAATTTTAACAGTTATATGGTAAAATAAGGCGTTAGTTGGAGCCTGTCCGGTCATGAACGTGGCAAAAAAGGAAAAATCGGAATTATTTCCGGAAATATTGATGATCGGTTTATCATTGGCTCCGCACCCAAGTTTTTGAGAGAGGTAGAGAAATGAAAGCTGTTCTCGGTATAGATGTCGGCGGAAGCACAACAAAAATAGTGGGTTTTGATGAAAGCGGGAAGCTGATAGCTCCGATGCTTGTTCATGCCAACGACCAGATAACGTCAATTTACGGTGCCTTCGGAAAATTCATATCGGAAAACGGTCTGCTGCTGGACCAGATCAAAAAGATCAGGGTGACCGGAGTAGGCGCGTCTTTTCTCGAAAAGGGAATATACAGTCTGAAATGCGAAAAGGTTTCGGAATTCGGAAGCATCGGTCGCGGAGGGCTTTATCTTTCCGGACTTGAAAAGGCGCTTATAGTGAGTCTCGGAACCGGAACTGCCTGTGTTTATGCCGATATAAACGGAGAGACCGAATATCTCGGAGGCACGGCGGTGGGCGGCGGTACGCTTATGGGACTGAGCAAGCTTATGCTTTCCATGGATAATGTGCACCATATTTACGAGCTTGCCGGACAGGGAGACCTTAACAAGATAGATCTGCGCATACGCGATATTACGAAAAAAGGCGATTTTTCCTCAATGCAGCCGGAGCTGACCGTTGCAAATTTCGGAAAGATAAGCGATATTG
Organism: uncultured Clostridia bacterium; assembly: GCA_944381095.1. Taxonomy (GTDB): domain Bacteria; phylum Bacillota; class Clostridia; order Oscillospirales; family CAG-272; genus SIG673. Next base: position 4,401 of record CALWJW010000116.1, read on the forward strand.
CGGACAAAAGCGATATTGCACTCGGAATAATAAACATGGTGTTTGAAAGCGTCGGAACCACCGCTGTTTTTGCCGCAAAGGCAAAGAACATAAAGGATATCGTGCTTATAGGCAATCTTACGACAATACCTCAGGCAAAAACGATATTCCGCAATATAGAGAATATGCTCGGCGCTCATTTTATAATTCCGGAATACTCACAGTTCGGAACAGTTATAGGCGCGGCGCTCTCTGAAAGCTGACAGAGCATTCGCTCTTTAAAAGTCGGCAGGCAACCGTTCTCTGAAAGCTGACAGAGCATTCGCTCTTTAAAAGTTGACAGGCAACTGTTCTCTGAAAGCTGACAGAGCATTCGCACTTTAAAAGTTGGCAGGCGCCGTTGTCTGAAAGCTGACAGAGCATTCGCTCTTTAAAAGTCGGCAGGCAACCGTTCTCTGAAAGCTGACAGAGCATTCGCTC
>CALWJW010000117.1 GCA_944381095.1 uncultured Clostridia bacterium
TGAAAAATGTTATAATTCAGTTACAGATGTTGCAAAGGAGAAAATAAAGAATGTTAAGAAAAATTATCAGGATCGATGAGGAAAAATGTATCGGATGCGGCGCTTGCGCAGAAGCCTGTCATGAAGGAGCAATTGAGATGAAAGACGGAAAAGCAAGGCTTGTACGCGAAGATTATTGCGACGGACTCGGAGATTGCCTGCCGGTCTGTCCGGTAGATGCGATCAGGTTTGAAACAAGAGAAGCAAAGCAATTTACCGGCAGTGAAAACAAAAGCTGTGCTGAAGCTTTGCCGTGCAGCTGTCCGGGAAGCGCAAGTAAAAGGATACATCATGAAAAAGTTGAAGAGACGGTAACTCCCGTCATCAGTCAGCTTTCACAGTGGCCGGTACAAATAAAACTTGTTCCGGTAAATGCTGCCTGGCTTGAAGACGCTGATTTGCTGATAGCGGCAGACTGCTCGGCATACGCATACGGAGATTTTCATAACAGATTCATAAAGGATCATGTTACTCTTATAGGTTGTCCTAAGCTTGACGGCGTTGATTATTCAGAAAAACTGACTTCAATTCTATCAGAAAATGAAATAAAAAGTGTGACGGTAGTACGTATGGAAGTACCGTGCTGCGGCGGATTAGAGTACGCTGTAAGAAAAGCGATCATGTCAAGCGGTAGATGTATACCGTGGAAAGTCGTGACAGTTTCTTCCGATGGAAGGATAATTAGTGAAACCTGACAAAAAAGCCGGTATTTCCTGTGTGAGTTATTACGGTAATATAAAAACCTGTTTTAATATAAAAACCGGAGGAAATCGGTATTTTCCGCTTTTCAAAACAAGCACGGGCAGTGTTGTGACTACCCGTGCTTTTCCTTTGAATCGGTTTTTTTGTCAGGTAAGGAAATGGTTGTGCAGTCGGACCGTACAACTAACTTAATCATAAGATAATTTTTTCATACAGTAAAATTATAGTTGTTTTCTTTGCCTTTGGTAATAGAAAAATCTTTTGTCTGAACCTTGCCGTTGACTTTAATCTCTGCTTTATAGTTTCCGTAAAATCCACGTAAATTTGCTTTTCCGTCAGCATCACTTATTGATTCCGACTCCGTGTGCCATTGCTTTTTGATAAGGTCTCTTAATGTGAGATACGCGGGCTTCGGAGACATATCAAACCTGAGAAGACCTCCGTAATAATAATTTTCGCCCACGGTCATATTTCCCTGTGAGGCTTTAATCGCAGCTTCATTTGAATCCTGAACATAAGCGTATCCGTCAGTAAGATTCCAGTAAATTATCTGTTCGACTGCCGGATGTGAAAACCAAAGTGAGTAGAGGAGTCGTAAAACTTTTGCCTGTATTTCTTCGTCATCCGGATTCCAGGAGTAGGAGGGTACTGTTATTTCGGTGATTTGTAATGGTTTGCCGAGCCCCGAGTAAAGGTCAAGGTGTCGGTACAGATTTTCCGAATCCAAGGTTTTTCTGGTGTTCTGATACTCGTTCTCACGGCGATTGAAAAGGTGATATTGCATTCCGATGGCGTCAATACGTGCTCCTTTCAGCATAGCCGCTTCCGTGTAGGCATAATACTTATCAGTAGCTCTGCAACGGTCTTCCCACGCCAGACCTGTATGTTCATTTATAACCAGCTCGTTGTTACCGAAATATTTTTCGGCAAGCTTGAAACACCATTCAACAAAATCAGGTTCGTCGTAGAAAGCGGTCTTTCCTTTTTCCCACTCCATTTCGTTTGTTACCTCAATTGTCGGAATTTTGTCGGCGTAACGTCCGGATATTTCATAAAAATGTCTTTCAAGTTCTTTTTTTATTTCTTTCACAGTTGAGTTATACAACCATTTCGGAAAAAAAGCATCGTAAGCAAGTGCATGCTCTCGCGGTTCGATTCCGTGTTTTTCGCAGAATTCCAGACAAAGATCGGGAGCAGGTCTTCTGTAAACCCGCGGACTGTTTTTATCGTATCTCGGTCTGCCTTTTTCAGGTTCAAGTGCATCCCAGTAGAAGGGTACAGTTGCCATGTTGAACAATTCCTGAAAATATTTCTCATATTTTTCGTTTTTTTCAGGAGTTTCAAGTTCGCCGAGCATGAAAATATTTGCCCCGAAGCGGAAATGGTGTGCTTGCTGAATTATCTTAACAGAAGCATTTTTTACAGCATTTCCGTCACTGTCGGAAAGCGTTATCTGAACATTTCCTTTTCTGTACTTTTCAATTCCGGAATTGACCTGCTTGCTTAAATTTTCGGTTTGTGAGTCAAAAAGCTCTAAAATTTTGTTTCGGTCAGTCATCATTTTTCTCCTTTGTCGTACTGCAAAATCAAGTAGTTGTTTTAAAAGGTTATCCGTACAAAAACAGAATGATAAATCCTGATTATTTTCAAGTGGCACTAAAACAAAAAAACTGAGATATCTCTCAGTTTTTTGTGCGCACTCAAAGAAGTTTTGGCTGCGGCACTAGGATTCGAACCTAGGTGATGACGGAGTCAGAGTCCGTTGCCTTACCGCTTGGCGATGCCGCAATATCTAACGTTGCATATTATATCATAACTGTGTATATTTGTCAAGATATTTACAAAAAAAATTGGAGAAATGATTTTTGTTTGTATTTTTGTTTGGCAAAAAATACTTGAAAAGTCAGAGAATATGTGATATAATGGAACAGGTGTGTCCGCAGATCGGACTTTTACTATGAAAGGTTGGAAAAATAAATGATAAAAATGGCAGTTTTAGGATTCGGAAATATCGGAAGCGGTCTTGTTCAGCTTGTTACCGAAAACGCAGACATAATCGAAAAGGATCTCGGCTGTAAACTTGATATAAAATACATTGTTGATTTAAGGGATTTCAAAGGTCATCCTCTTGAAAACAAGATGGTCAAGGACTTCAACATTGTACTCAGTGACCCGGAGGTCTCAATAGTTGCGGAAATGATTGGCGGCTCTCATCCTGCGTTTGAATATTCGCTCGCAGCTCTTAAAGCCGGAAAATGTGTAGTTACTTCAAATAAGGAAGTCGTTGCCAATTTCGGCGAAGTTCTGTTGCAGACGGCGAAAGAAAATAAAACCGCATACCTTTTTGAAGCAGCGGTAGGCGGCGCTATACCGATCATCAGACCTATGAGAGAGTCGCTGTCTTCTGATGTTATTTCGGAGATCAACGGCATACTTAACGGCACGACTAATTTTATACTGACAAAGATGATTTCCGAAGGCATGTCATTTGATGACGCTTTACAGCTTTCAAGAGATCTCGGATATGCAGAGGCCAATCCTTCGGCCGACGTTGACGGTATTGACAGTTGCCGCAAAATAGCTATCCTTTCGGCATTGGCGTATAAAACAGTGTTTCCGTGCGATAAGATCAGCACGCAGGGAATCAGACAGATAAGTAAACGCGACGCGGAGGACGCGGCGGAAATATCCTGTGCTATAAAGCTTATTGCACATACAAAGAAAATGGACGACGGTAAGATTCTGATAAACGTTGCGCCCAGATTCACTGAGCTTGACAGTCCGCTTTTTGCTGTTAATGATGTTTTCAACGGCATTCTTGTATCAGCCAAAGCTTCAGGGGACATAATGTTTTACGGCCGCGGGGCAGGTAAGATACCAACAGCCGGAGCTGTACTTGCCGATATTGCCGAAATAGCTAAGCATATGTCTTGCGGTCAGATCCCCCCTGTACTTTGGAAAAGAGACGACGGAGAAGGATTATACGATTCAAAACTTGAAATAACGAGATTTTATTGCAGAGTCAAAGGCGATAAAATACCGGAAAACGCGAGCATCGTGAGCAGAAAAGACGGACAGTCTTCTTTTGTTACTCCGGTGATGGATGAATATCAGCTTAACGAAATGCTTAAAAATTTTGAAATTGTGTCAGAAATCAGGTTTATGAAATAAATCATGGAGCAATAAAATGAAAAAAACAGTTCTCAGAAGTTACGCGCGGCTTATCGCCCGCATCGGCATAAACGTAAAAAAAGGTCAAGAAGTCATTGTGAATGCTGAACTTGACTGTCCTGAGTTTGTGGAGATGCTTGTCAAAGAGTGTTACATTGCCGGTGCAGGTAAAGTCACGGTAGAGTGGTCTCACCAGCCTGTAACAAAAATAAACATAGAACGCAGAAGTCTTGAAGTACTCTCAAAAATGGAAGAGTGGGAGATAGAGAAGCTCAGACACAGAACCGAAGTTTTGCCTGCAACTATTTATCTCATGTCAGAAGACCCCGACGGATTAAACGGTATAGATAAGGAAAAATATCAGAGGTCAACACAGGCAAGATATAAGGTGATAAAGCCGTTCAGAGACAAAATGGATAACCGTTATCAGTGGTGTATTGCCGCTGTTCCCGGAAAAGCATGGGCAAAAAAGATTTTTCCGGATATGCGGGTAAATGCGGCAAAAGAAAAGCTCTGGGAGGCAATTCTCAAAACTTCAAGAGTCGATCCTGAAGGAAACAGCGATCCTATCAAAAACTGGCAAAATCACAACGAGGAACTTAAAAACAGGTGTTCATATCTTAACTCACTCGGTATAGAATCGCTGCATTATAAAACCGATCGCGGAACTGACCTGACTGTTGGAATGATCAGCGACGCAGAATTTTTGGGCGGCGGAGAATACACTTTACAAGGAAATTTTTTCAACCCGAATATACCGAGCGAGGAAGTTTTCATAACGCCTCGAAAAGGAAAAGCTGACGGTATCGTTTATG
>CALWJW010000118.1 GCA_944381095.1 uncultured Clostridia bacterium
TGCAGGCAATACAGCCTCCGTAAGACAAACTGCAACCCGCGCTGTTTCTGCTTCCGTCCGAATTGATGATCTGTGCGCTTCCGGCGTATTGTGAATCTGGGGAACGCAGTCGTACCACACAGTCCGCACCGGCCATATCGTATTTTTTTATTTCAGCATTGGTAAGACCTTTATAATATTCGAGCTGCTCCCCGTCTTTATATTCCTCATTATCCCAATCGCCCCAGATTTCAGGCCTTGAAAGCAAAAAGAATTTGTCTTCAACAGTATAAGTTTGATTTGTTTTAAATTCTGTTGAATCAAAGCTGTTACACTCGCTTAAGGAATTTGTTCTGCAAGGAATAGCAGCAGTCTCAACAACTGACAAAAAATCCTGATCTACCCCTCTCATAAAACCGTTCAATCCCGAATTTGTTGATGAAATACGGTCAAATTTATTTGTCGGATACCATACATTTTCTTTCGGGGCGTTACTGTTCAGCCAAAGACGGACAGCGCTTTGAGCGTAATTATTTGAACTGAAAATAACTCTCTGTATATTATTTAAAGCTCCTGTTCCATCCGTGTTTCCCAAGCTTATGCCTTCCTCTCCCTCTTCAAGCACTGTGCTTTCTAAAACTTCGGATGTATACTGATCGGAATAAACATATATGCTTTTCCCCGCAAGCGGCATATTGTAAACCAAAGATACTGTAATCTGCCCTCCGGCAGGCACGCCTTTTGTTAAAGTGAAATGATATTTTTTCCCGTTGTCCGAAGTGCACCACAGCTGATTTGAAACAGTAAAACTGTATGTTCCCGGCGATAAACCGTTTTCCGAATAGTACAGCGCCTCTATTCCGTCAAACTGTACCGGTAGAAACGAACCGTTGGATTTACTGTAAGCATATTTGGTTTCCAGAGTCATTGAATGCTTTAATTCGCCGTTGGCTGGCTTATGGGTATCATGCCCTCGCACCACCCATACAATATTATTTTTTGTTTCGCTGTCATACGTCTCGAACTCATAGCCCACGGGAAAATAATTGGGAGCAAAGCCAAGCCGAACTGCCTTTTGAATATCCGGCCAAGTCTCAGGGGGATTTAAAATGCTCACCGATGCGACCGCCTCGGCAACGGCTTTGCCGCTTTGCGCATTCACGCTTTCCGGGTTATAATTCTGATCAATAGTCGGTGTTTCCCCGGGAGGCCCCTGTTCACCGGTATCTCCTTTTTCTCCTTTAAGCGATGCAAGCTGTTCAGCTGTAAAATCCTCATAAGTAAATGCGTCCCCTTTTTCCCCTTTGGGACCTTGAATTCCCTGCTCGCCGGTGTCGCCTTTTTCGCCTTGTATACCCTGAGGTCCGGTATCACCTTTTTCTCCTTTAAACAATCCGTTATCTGCATCATCTCTGACAGACTGCGCAATCAGCTTTGCCTCTTCGGCAAGGTTTACAAGCTGGCTGTATTCATCGGGAGTCGGCTCAGAAGGCTCATCACCCAACTCATAGCCGCTTTGAAAAACGCTCACCCTGCCTCTCGCGGAGGTTACGCGTTTATTATCTTTTACGCCGAAAACCGACACTGTAAATTCCGGATAATTTATAACCTCATGCGGTATATAACACTCTTTTTCGCTGATACACAATTCATTGGCTTTATCGAGAACAACGCTTACGGTTGTATCGCCGCTTTTAAATACCGCGGTTTTAGTAAATCCATTCCAAGTATCAGGAAAAGAAAACTGCATTGTTTCAAACATAACGCTGTCTGAAACTGTGGCCGAATACACAGCTATTCTGCCGTCCTCCAAAACATCTGTTTTTATCATTTTTATCCTCCTGCTTAATATAAGTAAGGTATCAAGAAACTTTATGCCCTCCTTTCAGATTTTATTTGATACCATAAACAGAAAGAAAAAAGAGTAAAATATGTAAACATTCAAACCGTTAAGAACATTAAAAAAACACCCTCACGGCGATGATTATGAGAATTTACGGTAAAAATATTATTCTCATAAACGTATATGTGAAGGTGTTGATGAAATTTTTATTAAAATAATTAACCGATATCGCTCTGTGAAATCATCTGCGAATCAAGTACTTTATTAATCAAATCACTTGCCTTATTAACCGTTTCCTCATTTGGATACATAACATAAGCGTTAAATCCGGGTATTGAATATGTTGTGTTTGAACCTCCTGTTCCTGTGACCGCATATGTAAATATATCCCATTTGCTCATTTCTTCAATTTGCCTCCTAATCAATTTAGTCATTACATCGGCAGACATATCAGTATTAAACATACCTTCAAGGCTGTCAAGTATTTCTGAATAACGCGTGATTATTTTACCCTGAAGCATTTTTTGGATAATAGCTTTAATAATCTGCATCTGATGATTGCCACGCGCATTATCTCCGCTCGCATAAGAATAACGGTCTCTTGCATAATACAGAGCCTGTTCTCCGTTCATATAATTATAACCTTTTTTTATGCTGTACTTCTCAATATTCGAAGGCATATCAATATCTGAATAAACAGTAATTCCGCCAATGGTATCAATCAATGTCTCAAAACCTGTAAAGTTTATCTGTGCGCAATAAGAAACTTTGCATCCGTACAGATCCGCAAGAGCCTGTGCAGAACATGAAAGTCCGTATATTCCGCAATGCGTAAGTTTGTCTAAAGCACCGTTGCCGGCAGGATTAGGCACATAATAATCACGCGGCGTGTTCACAAGTAAAACCTGATGCGTTTTAAAATTTACAACCGCAAGAATATTGACATCGCTTCTGCTTTTTGCGATATATGTACTGCGGGTATCAGAACCGCTCAGATATATCACAAATGGGTCATATACGGAAACTTTTGATTCCTCTTTTTCATTAAGCGATTCATTTTTCTCCAGCGCGGAATATTTCCAGATAAGTTTGGTTCCTGAAGTAAAATCCTTATATAAATCAATTTCTTCTATAAGTTCTATATAGGAAATATCAATAACAATAGCTTCCGCGTCGCCGCTGTAAAGAGCGTCAATCGTTTTAAATACCGTATCAAATCCTTTCGCAGAAAACGAATCTCCGATAATGTTTTTTATTTCCTTCAAGGCATAATCCACACCGTAAGTATCACCGAAATCCTGAAATCCGATACTGTAACCTTCTAAATCTTCAACTGCTTGGGCAGAGTTTTCCTTAAGAACATAAACTCCTATAAAAGATTCCGTAACTTTGTTTGATGTTATTGCATCGAGCGTACTTCTGAATTTTACCGAAACAAAAGACCCTGTTACGGAAGTCATGGTTAAAATCACAGCCAAAACATATGCTGTGATTTTTTTGAATTTGCTTTTTGCTTCTTTGTGTCTTATTATATCCGCAAACAACAGCCAAACTATCAGAAAAACGATAACAGCCATTGACGCAGTCAAAACGGCAAAATATTTTGCCGGCAATATCTGTATGCTTTTTGCGCTGAATAAAAAAACGGTGCCTAATATAACCGATATCAAAATTACAGCATATGGAACCGCACATCTGAATATCTTAATTTTATTCATTATAAAACCTTCCGACATTATAATATACATATTATAACTTATACTTTTAAATAAATCAAACTATTTAAAAGCAAACATTATTGCTGTAAACGCCGAAAATATAGGTCTAAAGCATTTCTGAAAATGCCGATGCGAGATAATATGATATATATCGTCAAAAATGTTTAATTCTCTGTTTGTCAGCCACGTCAATAAAAATTATTATTTTCCAAACTCGAGACTGTACAATTACCAGAAATTTATGTATAATGGTAATATCTTAATATTTTGTGTGAGTAAGTGATATAATGAAAGCAAAGCACTTCGCCGAAAGGAAAAAGCTTCCGAAGCCTTTATTTATAGTATTGATAGTACTGTCCGTCTTTGTCGTCCTTGCGGGTTCATTATACGGTTTTTATCACTCCAAAATAAGCCTTATTGATTTCAGCGACGGGAAGACCTCCGGCGATTATGTCGATGCCGATGCCAGCGAGCTGAACGTAGGCTCCGATGAAATGGAAAGTGCAACCGCCGGACTTGAGGATAAGGAAAGCATTTCCGCAGAAGGCGAGCTTTTTTATTCTGATAATATAATAAATATTCTTTTAATAGGTACTGACGAAAGAACAGACTACTTCAGCGACAATGCACGAGGCGACTCCTGCATGCTTCTTTCTCTTAACAAAGAAAAGTACACTGTTAAACTGGTAAGTTTCGAACGAGGAATGGGTGTTCCTATTTTATCCGGAGCGTACGAGGGACAGTACGACTGGCTGACCCATACTTTCAGATACGGCGGGGCAGATCTGATGATGCGTGAGATACAGGAATGCTTTCGGATTAAAATCGACCGATACATAAGAGTCAATATGAAAACATTTATTGACGGGATTAACGTAATAGGCGGCATAACCGTCAACCTCTCATCTGCGGAAGCGGAATATATAAACAAATCTCAAACGCAAAAAGTTTCCGCCGGGGAAAATCATCTTAACGCGGAAGCGGCTTTAGTGTATGCCAGATGCAGAGGAATAGACAGTGACTGGATCCGTATTCAAAGGCAGCGAAATGTTATAAAAGCAGCGATGAATCAGATTAAAGACCTTAATATATTTGAGTTTAACAACACGCTGAACACTGTGCTGCCGCTGGTTCAGACAAATTTAACAGAGGGTGAAATCACA
>CALWJW010000119.1 GCA_944381095.1 uncultured Clostridia bacterium
GGGATTATTTCTCAGTGCGGCGAGCATACCTTCAAGAACAGCGACAAATCCGCTTCCGCCGGCGTCGACGACATTTGCTTGTTTGAGTACAGGCAGCATTTCGGGGGTTTTAGCAAGCGTTTCTCCTGCTACTTCAAGCATTGAGGAAAAGAGTTCATCCAGATCCCCGAAGTCGTCCGGAGTCTTTTCCATTTTTTCCATGGCATTGTCTGCGCAAGCTTTCATTACGGTAAGAATAGTTCCTTCCGTTGGAGTCATGACTGCTTTATAAGCGGAATCAACACCGTTTTTGAAAGCGGAAGCTATTGTTTTCGCATCAGCTTCGACGCAACCTTTGAGTCCTTTTGCCATTCCTCTGAAAAATGACGACAGTATCACGCCGGAATTTCCACGAGCTGCTCTCAGGAAGGTCTTTGCGACTTCGTTTGATACATCTGCGACGGTTCCCGAAAAGGTCTGCAACTCTTCACGGGCGGGACTCATTGTCAGGCTCATATTTATCCCTGTATCACCGTCAGGCACAGGAAAAACGTTGAGATTATTTATCTGTTCTTTTTCATTGTCAAGCGCATTTGCGGCGGAGGTTACCATATCGCGGTAGGTATCGCCGTCGATTGTTTTTGCTTTGGGCTTTGATGCCGATTCTTTTTCTGATCTGTTTTTTTCTCCGTCGTTTGAGTTTTTGGTTTTCTTGTTTGAATGCTGAACGGAAGATTTTTTTGCATTACCTTCGGAGGAGGTGTTGCTTGAATCGTCGCGTACACCACGGCTCTTCATTTCGTTGTCAGCAGTATTATCGGATTTTATCTTTTCGTTATCGTTTTCTTTCATGATTTTGACCTCTGTAAGATATCAGTTTTTCATTCTTGCGACACCGCGGCTTTCTCCTACACAAAATACCGCGAGAGTTTTATAGCCCGAATGCGCCCCTATGACAGGTCCTATATAGTTAACTACGTATTCCCTGTCCGGGAATTTTTCTTTGATAAGTGAAATGAATTCATTCACATCATCTGTACAATCGCCGTGGCTGATGAAAATCGGATACAAGTCGTCGCTTATTTCACCTGCGATCATATCGGCGATTTTCTTTACTGCGATTTTTCTTCCCCTTACTTTTTCGTAAGCGGCAAGCTTCCCGTCATTGTCGACGAAAAGCATGGGTTTTATTTGGAGCATTGAACCGAAGAAAGCGGAGGCGGAAGAGATACGTCCTCCTCTTTTGAGCTGACCGAGGTCATCGACCGTAAACTCGTGACATATCCTGAGTTTCATGCTTTCCGCATAATCACGGACTTCTTCAAGAGAGGCGCCCGCCTTTTTTTTCATGGCGCACAGATAAACAAGCAGGCCCTGACCGAATGAGGCGCAGAGAGAATCAACTATTTCAATTTTCCGGTCCGGGTAGTATTCTTTGAGTTCAAAAGCAGCGGAAAGGGCGTTCTGATATGTAGCAGAAAGACCCGAGGAAAATGAAATATAGAGGATATCTTTTCCCTGTTTGAGATAGACTGTAAAGAAATCGATAAAAGCGACGGTGTTAACTGCCGAAGTTGAGACTTTGGCACCGTTTTTTATCGTGCTGTAAAATTCAGGAACGGGAAATTCAGAGTGATCCGGTTTATTTTCGTATATCTTGTCGTTGATGTAGTAATTTATAGGTATGATAGGGGTATCCCAATCGGCAACCTGCTTTTCGTCGATATCACTGGCGGAGTCGGAAATCAATACGTATTCAGACATGGCAAAATCCTTTCGCATAAACTTATTTGTAAAAACGTATGGACAAATATTTGAAAGTATGATATTATATTATAAACCGTCAATACCATTTATATTTATCCCTTGAAATGCCAAAAGGTTACATAAAAAATAAAAAAAGGAAAAATAAATGAAAAAATATCTTGAATGCGGGACAGTAATAAATACTCACGGAGTGAGGGGAGCGGTCAAAGTATATTCGCTTTGCAACAGCCCTAAGCGGCTTGCTGAAATTCCGAGAGTATATTACAGCGTACTCGGTGATTACAGAAAACTGACTCCAATGAGTGCCGGCGTCTACAAAGATACGGTTATATTCGTTTTTGAAGAAATAACTGATTTTGAATCTGCCATAAGTCTGAAAGGTAAGACGTTGTACGCTGACAGAGATGATATAGCTCTTGACGAAGGAGAATATTTTCTTGCCGATCTTATAGGACTCGCTGTGATAGATGACAGGACCGGAGAAAAATACGGCACAGTCGAAAACGTAAACACGGGAGGGGCACAGACTCTCTATGAGATCAGAACAGAATCCGGTATAAAGCTGATGCCGGCAGTTGATGAATTCGTAAAGCGTATTGATTTTGAAAAGGCGGTATATGTAACGCCGTGTGAGGGTCTTTTCGATATCTGATTCGTTGTATAGGTGTTTTTGAATGTTTGAAGTATGCAGCGGGCAAATACCATTCAAAATCAAGACAGGCAATTTTCCTGAAAAAATAACAGTGCTGAAAACGTTTGCGAAAATGTTTAGAGGTAGCATTGCGTCTGTACGAGTAAAGAATTGCAAGATATATCCGTAACGTATTCCCGTGCGTCAGTACCATATTTTCCGGAAGATAAACAGCGAAGACAGGCAACTCTGAACAACATACTGTTATTACGCGGTAGCCCAGGTAACAAAGTCACCTTTGCAGGTCCGGAGAAGCCTCTTACATCAAATAAGGAATACATTGACAGTATATTTAGCGACAGTATATATTGCTTCGGGAAAAGAGCTCGCCAACACAGCACAGCGGAAGAAAAAGCCGCCGTAGACAGACCCGGTCGGGAACAGAACGCTAAGTCACCGAATATTAAAGTAACAGTCGGTTCGGATCGGATAACAGCTTATAAATATAAAAAGTCGGTATATGGAAAACTATGTGTTAACTGATGTATGGTGTGACGATCATCGTGAAAACAAGCGGCGCAACAGTTTGAACATTTACCATAATCGGAGGAAAACTGATAGTAGGATGAGATTTGACATAATGACTCTTTTTCCGGAAATGATCCGGCAGACAATGTCGTACAGTATTGTCGGAAGGGCATGTGAAAAGAGACTGATACAGATATACGCGCACGACATAAGAGATTATTCAGAGGATAAACACAGACGGGTCGACGATACACCTTGCGGAGGCGGCAAAGGAATGTTGATGAGCGTTCCGCCGATAGACAGGTGTTATCAGTACGTGAAAAGCCTGAGCGATACCGGAAATTGCAGAACAGTTTATATGTCTCCTCAGGGGAGAGTCCTCAACCAGAAGGTTGTACGTGAGCTCGCCGGATATGACAGACTGATAATACTTTGCGGTCACTATGAAGGTGTAGACAGGCGCGCGGTGGAACTTATATGTGACGATGAAATATCGGTTGGGGATTATGTGCTAACAGGCGGAGAATTGGCGGCGTGTATTCTGGTCGACAGTGTTTCTCGCCTGATAAAAGGAGTCTTATCCGATGAGGAGTGTCATGAAAAGGAAAGCTTTTCGGACGGGATCCTTGAATATCCACAGTATACCAGACCTGTAACATACAAGGGAATGAGTGTCCCGGAGGTTTTGCTGAGCGGAGATCACAGAAAAATAGAGGAATGGAGACGTGAGGCGGCATACAAACTTACGGAAAAGAACCGTCCCGATTTGCTGAAATGAAAAGGATTAAGATAAAATACCCTGTTATCGTCGAAGGAAAATACGATAAGATAAAACTGGAATCGGTAATTGACGCAAATATTTTCACGACAGACGGTTTTGGGATTTTCAGTTCAGAGGAAAAGAAAATGTTATTCAGGAAGCTGGCAGAAAACAGTAAAGTATTGGTTCTGACAGACAGTGATGGCGGAGGAACGGTAATCAGAAGTTTTCTTGATTCAGTACTGCGCAGAGAGAACATTGTTCAGCTGTATGTACCTCAGAAAAAAGGAAAGGAAAAGAGGAAAACAGTTCCGTCAAAAGAAGGCTTTTTGGGTGTGGAAGGCATTGACGCTTCGGTTCTGAGAGAATTATTTATTCCGTTTTCCGATGAAAAGCAGGCTGAGCCGGATGCCCCGCGTAAAGGTCAAATAAAAAAAGTCTTGTTGTTTGAGTACGGACTCAGCGGCGGCAAAGAAAGCGGAAAACTTCGTGCGGAATTTGCGGCAGAGATAGGAATGCCGCAAAATATTTCCGCAAACGCTTTACTTGAAGCGGCAAACGCGCTGTACAGTAAAGAAGAGTTTGTTAAAATAATCGAAAATTTTTGTCGTAAACGAGCGAAAAACCGTCAATAATAGTGATAACTGACGTTTTTTCGTAATCCGGAAGTTGTTAACGCCCGTTTTGATTTCAAGCTCGGTCGCTTAGCAAGATATTTTTTAATAAAATATTTATGCAGACTATTGACAAAACATGAGCGTTGTGCTAAAATATACAGGTGCTGGGGATGCGCTCGTAGCTCAGTTGGATAGAGCGTTTGGCTACGAACCAAAAGGTCGTGGGTTCGAGTCCCGCCGAGCGCGCCAATTGCCGTAAGCTTTAAAATGCTTACGGCATTTTTTTGTGCTGTGAACATAAGTTTTTGAATTGCCTTGGAGTGCTGAAAAATTTAACACACGGGAAAGTTATGATATGAA
>CALWJW010000120.1 GCA_944381095.1 uncultured Clostridia bacterium
TTTGATGAAAAAATTATCCGAGACCCACGGATTACCGTGAACCTCGGATTTTTTAGACTGTTTTTTTACAGCCCCTTCTGCGACAATATCTTTTTTGTCGCCGCTTTATGGCAGGGGCAGAAGGGATCGAACCCTCGGCACTCGGTTTTGGAGTGGCTGTTAAACGGCGGAAAACCGTTTAACAATCGCTCGTTTAAGCCTTTTGTTGCAGACTTTTCATAAAATCGGTTCTCTTTGATGCTTTATTGATGCTGTTGTAAAATATATTCTGAATTTGTAAATATGCATTTCTAAATAAAGTCAACTCGAACCGCCGACCTCCTGCGTGTGAACGCGCTTGCAACGGCTCTTTCCGTGTAAAATAGCTTTTTCCGCCCCTTTCCGTTCGGAAAACCGTTCTCTTTGACACTCTTATATCCACTGCTTCTGAGTACTCCGAAACGGTAAATGGTCAGGTATGTGGTCGGGAAAATACTATGATTCTCACAATTTGCGACACCTAAAACAAAGAGAAAGCTTTCTATATTAATCACTCAAGTTATGCTTATATAGTACCATACAAAGAAAAGCGAAAGAGTAAAGGTAAATGATAGTAAATTCTGAAACGATTATTGTTTCGTGCTGATTTTGACTGTTTTACCACTAAAGGCAACTCCGTATTTTAAAATTACAGAAATTCCTTTTGCTTTCATATTAGTATCATATTTTTTATCTTCGATTTGTTTAAGTGCTGTTTCAGAGAGTGCGAGAAGCGCTTCTTCATCACAATCTTTTTCAGCCTTAAGCTCTATAATAATTCCGGGTAGCTTCAAATCTTTAGGACACAAAGCAATGTCATAACGACCCGTGCCGGATTCGCGGTTGGAAGTAATATAGTAGCGATTATCCAACATTGCACAAAGTCCCAAAACAAGTCCGTGATAGAAGTTTTCTCCGGCAGTATCATAGCAACTGACAGACTGAATTAAAAGCTTGCTGAGCAGCTCTTGTAATTTTGCGGCGTTTGATGAATAAATGGCCTCTTGAACGGCAATAGCTGTTGCTTGCGGGATAATATAGTTGAGCTTTTGCAAAATCTCTTTGTTATAAACAAAATTAATTTCTTTGTTCGGCAAAGCAACCTCACACATAAAATCTCCGTTGGATGAAAGACCGACCTTTACTATTTTTAAATATCCCGCAACAAGTAAGAAACTGTAAATCGATGACGAATTATTTTGAATTTGAGGATATATAACGCCCGTGTCAATATAAGTTAAAAAAGATTCGCCCTGCAATAGTGCGTTAAGTCTGTCATAAATATCTTCATTTGTTTCAGAAAGAATTTCTCCGATAATATCGTTGCTGCCCGTCGATTGCCAATAGGCTTTGGGCTGACAGTTATTGCGGAAATAATTAATAACCGACCACGGATTAAAAATATCCGTATCACCGAATCTGTATCCGTTATACCATTCGCAAATCTCGGAAATTTTGTTGTCCGCTCCGTAATAGTTTGCCATTTCCTTAATTTCTTCCGCAGTAAACCCAAAGTATTCACTATACTTATTATCCAAAATAGAATTGATAGTCAAATTATTAAGTCCGCTGAAAATGCTTTCCTTTGCAACGCGTAAAATACCGGTCATAAAACCATAGGCCAAATGCGGATTATCCTTAAGACCGCCTGAGAAAAGATTTCGCATAAAATTTATAATCTCATCGTAAAAGCCTTTTGTATGACCTTGTTGAATAGGAGTATCATATTCATCGATAATTATAATAGCTTTTTCCCCATAATGTTCATGTAACATTTGTGAAAGGGTGGAAAAAGACATCATCATTTCCGCTTCGTTCGCTTGTTCGTGAAGAATATTATTTAGATCTGTTTTTTCGGTCTCTGAAAGCTTATCACCGGTTACAAGCTCGCTATGGCGCTGAAACTCCTTGCGAATAATCCTTGACAGCGTTTCATATGTTTCTTCCCAAGTATTGCACTTGACATCCTTAAAAGAAACAAATATAACCGGATACCGACCTTGGTAGTCCCGATATTTTTTGCCGCAAGCCCAAATCTTTTTATTTTTAAAATAGACAGAGGTATCCTCGTCCGTCTTTTCAAAAAATGTGCGAAGCATATCCATATTTAAGGTCTTTCCGAAACGGCGAGGACGCGTAAACAAAGATACCATTGGGCGTTCATCAATAAAATCTTTAATCATCATCGTTTTATCTACATAGTAATAATCCGAAGACGCCAAACGGTAATCCGAAATCCCAATAGGCAAGGGGAGCTTTGATGGTGTATTCGTTTTTCTATACAAGCCTGATTTAATACGATTATCAGCGGGTCTTTTGGCATTAGCCGGAATGAGCCAAGAACGCCCGTCCTTCTTAGCGCCTTTAATCTTACCTTCCTTACAAAGGGAAGACACTCTTCTGTCTGTTAAATTCCAAAGAGCAGCTGCTTCGTGAACACTCATCGTTTTAGCCATTTTGCGATTCCTCCTTGCATCGTTTACAATTATATTATACCAACTAATCAGAAATATGTCAACGACTTTTCGGAAGAATATCAAACAATTTGATATTCTTCTTTTTGTCTTCTCTTTTAATTGGTATTTGATTAAATTATCTTGAAGGAATGTGCAAAAATCATATTATTAAAATATTGATAACCTATCCTTTTGCCCTTAGCTTACGTTGTGATTGGATGTATACAAAGCTCAGAATCACCGTACCGCATAACAGGGCGCCCGTTGTGTAAAATCCTGTTGTTCCCGATCCGCCTGACTTGGGAAGCTCGTAGCCCCTGTCATAAAATCCGCTGTCGTAATACTTTGATTCATCGGTGCCGTAGGTAAGCTCGCTTGCGGGTTTCATTACAATTTCGCTTATCGAAGTATTAAGCAAGGTTGCTCTGTCCTCGGAATATACTGCGATACCGTCGGAATCAATTGAATCATCGTTTCCGCGGTTTGCGGGGGAAGCTATACGCGACGAAATAAGGCTTACAATATAGGTTCTTGCATAAGAAACCAAGGTGTCCTGAGACAGATAATTCACAAGGCAGTCCTTTCCCTTGCCGTCCTGTAGGTTAAAGGTAATATGCATTTTCATAGTTTGATTAGCATAAAGATTTCCCACCGCCACAATGGCGGTAATCTGTCCGGATTCGACACTTAAATCGTTTGTAACCGAATACAGGTTCATACCTTTAACCGTGCTCGGTGTCTCGCTGAAGGTAAGCTGTGTCCAGCCGTTGGCTGAAAAATAATTTTTCTTTTCATCTATGGTCGAGCAACCGCTCAGCTTAGTCTGATAATACGTTGCCAGATTTCCCGCAAGGCTTGCATCAGTACTGTAATAAAACGCAAAATTTCCATCCGAAACAGGGGAGGATACACCTTCATTTACCAATGCGGCGGAAAATTCTTTAACCTTTAAAGCTCCGCTGAAGCTTGTGCCGTTTATATCGTTGTAAGGTAAAGTTTCGGCAATTACCGTGCCGAGCTTGGCGGTTGCGCTGTTGTTGCCGACATTCATTGTAAAGCCTATATCATCGCCCTTTTCAACCACCAGACTGTCCGCAAGCTTTGAAAGAGACAGCACGCTGTTTTTCATTATTTGAATACCGTATTCCGCTAAATTGCCGTTTTCCTTTGTAAACGGGCGCTTTTGTTCGCCGTCTGACCAAACTGTTATATTATTATTTAGTTGGTCGCCGTCTTTAACATCGTTATTTTCATCGCCCGGTGTGCCTATAGAGCAGGAAAAATACAGATTTCCCGACCAAACCGTATTCACGTCAACATTTTCCGCTGTAATACTCCAGGTAAGGGTTGTGTTTCCTTCCGAATCGGTTTCGATTGTCGGTTCGCAATTAATTCCGCCTGTAACGGTACCCGGTTTCTGCGCCAATGTATCCTGTTCGTAGCTACCGCCGAGGTAGGAGGAGCCTTGAATGTAGGTTAGTCCTTTCGGTAGGGTATCCTTTAGGTATAGTGTAACATTAAGTTTATCCGCTACCGAGGCGCCCACGCCGCAGGTACGGTCAATTTTTGGGGTTATGATATAATCCACCGTCCGTTGGTTTTGGCTCATATCGTAAATAATTTTTGACGCACCTGTGCTTTGCTCTTTTTGAGCGGTAGATTTTGATACGGTTGTAATATACTCGATTACAAGACAGGTATCCTGATACACTCCTGCGCCGTAGCCCGGAATATAACCTGTTGCGTCATAGGAAGCCGCCTTTGCATTTTTTAGATCCTGCGAATAGCTGTCACTGTCATAGCAGTCACGCCTAAAGGAAGGAGTGGGGTAATCGCCCGTATAATTATGATTTGCGTCCAAAAGCTTTTTTGAAGCGGCGCTTGGGATATTGTTTATTGAATAATTTTTGTAATCATTATCGGTTAAATCGTTATCAGAGGTCTTATTTGAAGCTTCAAGAACCATATCCTTAATGTCGCTTTTTGTCCACAGATATGCGGTATGAGTCATCATATAAGCCTTATTCACAGGACAATCCTTTTTAACATTACCGTGAATAAAGAAATGCATATGATTTTTAGTTTGGGTGCTCAACCCCCTAAGCTCCACCAAAACGCCTACAGGCGTCTTACCATCGGCTTTCAGATCTCCAAACGAAGCATAAA
>CALWJW010000121.1 GCA_944381095.1 uncultured Clostridia bacterium
TGAATACAGTTCCGCCTGTCGGACGCGGAATCTCGCACTCTTCCAGAATCTCATCGAAAAGCTCTCTGTCTTCCGCTTTGTCTATCGCTTCGGCATTGGTACCGAGAAGTTTTACACCTGTTTTTTCAAGGAAGCCTTCTTTGTCAAGCTTTATCGCTATGGTCAGTCCTGTCTGTCCGCCGAGACCGGCGAGCAGACTGTCCGGTCTTTCCTTTTCTATTATCCTCTTGACGGTTTCGACCGTCAGCGGTTCAAGGTAAATATGATCGGCAAGTGCTTTATCCGTCATTATCGTCGCCGGATTTGAATTCACAAGCACAACTTCGATTCCTTCCGCTTTAAGCACACGGCAGGCCTGAGCTCCGGCATAGTCGAATTCCGCCGCCTGTCCTATCACTATCGGACCGGAACCGATTACCAGAACTTTTTTTATATTCTTATTCTTTGGCATGATCCGTCTTCCTTTCCCTTATTTGTTCAGCATATCGGTAAACTTACCGTAAAGAATGTTTTCGGTGTTGGCGCTTGCAAATCCTTTTTCCGGTACAAACTGTACTGAGAACGCCTTGTCGTCGAGGTATTCTATTCCTTCGACCGTTCCGTCGTTACAGTTTTTGTAGGTGACCACCGCTGTTGACGGCAATGTTTTTTCGTCTACGGCAAATCCGTGGTTCTGCGATGTTATGTATACCTTTCCGTCCTTCAAGCTTTTTACGGGATGGTTTGCTCCCCTGTGACCGTATTTCAGTTTATAGGTTTTTGCTCCTTTTGCCAACGCAATCAGCTGATGTCCGAGTGATATTCCGAACATCGGCAGCCTACCTGTAAGCTCTGAAAGTGTCTCTACGGTTTTGGCATTGTCTTCCGGATTTCCCGGTCCGTCAGTTACGATTATGCCGTCCGGTCCGGTTTTGAGTATCTCCTCAGATGTTGCAGTGCATGGAATCACATTTACGGTAAAATTTTCCGCTAACAGCTTTTCAACGACATTTCGGTAATTACCGCAGTTGATCACTGTTACTGTGCCGTTTGTTTGCGATCCGTCACCGAATTTTACGGGTTTGCTTCCGGAAACCAATGTACTTGCGGATTTACCGGTTCTGAAATTTTTAAGCGCCGAAAAATCAACCTTGGCAGGGTCATCGCAGATAACGGCGTTCATTACGCCTTCTTCCCTGAGAATTTTCGTTATCTCCCTTGTATCTACATCGCATATTCCCGGTATCTGCTGTTTTTTCAGTTCCTCATCTATCGTCCACTCGCTGCGGAAATTCGACGGGCTGTCACACCATTCCCTGACCACAAATCCCGCTGCTCTTATCGGACTGTCACCTGCATCCTCAGGTATCCATCCGTAATCTCCGGTAAGCGGAAAAGTCTGAATCAAAATCTGTCCTTGATAACAAGTGTCGGTCAAAGCCTCGATATATCCGACAGCAGACGTTGAAAAAACAAGCTCGCCGGTAACCTCAGAATCATATCCGAAACGCTTGCCTTCAAAAATCTTGCCGTTTTCAAGCACAATGTAACCTTTTTTCATTATGATTTTCCTTTCTATATAAACAGTAGTTGATATGGTTCAAATGTTTTTCGGTAATACTGTTGACAGTTCACCGAGATGTGAATACAAATTATCCTCAACCATAGTAAAATTTCCGACCTCATCTACGTCAATAACGGTCACGGAAGCATTGGCTGTCCATCCTATTTCATTTGCGCGTTCAAAAGGATAGCCGAATGCTTTGAGCCTTGCACACCTGATCGGTGTTGCGTGCGTGGTTATACAAACACTTAAACCGGAATTGTCTGCGGCTATCCTTTCAAGCTCGGGAATTATCCTTCCGTAAAGCTCGGCAAAGCTTTCTCCGCCTGTACATCTCGACAAACCTATATTGTTTTTCCACACAGCATAATCTTTTTCAAATTCCCGTTCGAGTACCTTTATTTCTTTGCCTTCCCAGTCTCCGGCGTATATCTCTCTCAGCACAGGATCTTCAATTATACTGAGGCATTTTATTTCGGCAATATGTTCTCCTGTCTGAAAAGCTCGTTTAAGGTCGCTTGAATACATCAGATCTATTTCATATTTTTCAAGAAATTCGGCAGTTTTTTTTGCCTGTTCATGTCCTCTGTCAGTCAGTGGCAGATCAGTGTGACCCAAGAATCTTCTGTCTCTGTTTCCCTCGCTCTCGCCATGTCTGACTAAAATCAGTCTGCACTTTGCCATATATCTCTCCAGCAGTTCTGTATTTCAGAGATGTAGCCTTGACAGAAATGCCAAGGCTTACATCATTTATTAAGTACGGTAATCTCCGTTTATTCTCACGTAATCATAGGTCAGATCGCAACCGTATGCGGTCGCGCTTGCATTTCCGTCTCCGAGAGTAACGTTTATTCCGATATCCTTGCAGACAAGAATCTCTTTTGCCTTATCCTCCGAAAAATCAACTCCCGCTCCGTTCTCACAGACAACTATCTCTCCGGCAGATGACGAAAAAGAAACACTTACTTTATTTATATCGGTCTGTGCTCCGCTGTATCCTATCGCACACAGCACACGTCCCCAGTTTGCGTCGGCGCCGAACATCGCCGCCTTTACAAGAGAAGAACAGATCACACTTTTTGCGATGATCCTTGCACTTTCTTTATCCGCAGCCCCGGTTACTTTACATTCAAGCAACTTGGTAGCACCTTCTCCGTCTTTTGCTATTGCCCTGCACAAAGCCGACGTGACAAAATTAAGCGCCTGACAGAATAAACAAAAGTCTTCACCATCTGTCACTATCGACTCATTGCCTGCCAGTCCGTTCGCCAACACTGAAAGCATATCGTTTGTGGAAGTATCGCCGTCTACCGATATCATATTAAACGTATCGGCAACATCAAGCTTAATGGCTTTATGAAGCATCTCCGGACTGATCGCACAGTCGGTCGTTACAAATACCAGCATTGTCGCCATATTCGGATGTATCATTCCCGAACCCTTGGCTATACCGCCGATCCTGCACTTTTTACCGGAAATTTCAAATTCAGTCGCAACCTCTTTCAAAACTGTATCTGTCGTCATGATTGCCGCCGCTGCGTCAGCACTGCCGTTACTGTTCAGATTGTCGACAAGATCAGTCATTCCGTCTGCTATAGGAGTTATGTCAAGAGGCTGACCTATAACACCTGTCGAAGCAACGATGACATCCTTCTCTTTTATGCCCGTATGCTTTTCGACAAGCTTACACATTTCGGTTGCTATTTCAATACCGTTAGCGTTACATGTATTTGCGTTTCCGCTGTTACAGATGATTGCCTGGGCGTAGCCGTCAGATATATTGTTCGCAGTTACCGTTATCGGAGCTCCTTTGACAAGGTTTGTAGTGTAAACGCTTGCAGCCGATGCCCTCACTTCGCTCATTATAAGCGCAAGATCTTTTTTACTCTTGTTTTTCCGGATCCCGCAGTGCACTCCGGACGCTTTGTAACCCTTTGCCGTACAGACTCCGCCTTCAATATATTCCATATCTTTGCCTTCCGTCAGTTATTTTTTGTTTTTTTCTGATCTATTGTTGCTTTTACTTTGATCGGAAGTCCGAAAAGATTTATAAATCCTTCGGCGTCCTTCTGGTTGTACACATGATCTTCGTCAAAAGTCGCTATTTCCTCACTGTAAAGCGAACAAGGCGACTTGACACCGGCGTTGATAATATTGCCTTTATACAGACAAAGCGTCACATCTCCGGTTACGTTTTCCTGTGTTTTGTCAACAAAAGCGCTCAGGGCTTCGCGAAGCGGGGTGAACCACTGTCCGTTGTATACAAGCTCAGCAAACTTGACTGCAACAAGCTCTTTATAATGCTGTGTTTCCTTGTCAAGAGTTATGGTTTCCAGCACCTGATGCGCACGGTACAGTATGCTTCCGCCGGGAGTTTCATAAACGCCTCTGCTCTTCATACCCACAAGTCTGTTTTCAACCAGGTCAGCTATTCCGATTCCGTTTTCGCCGCCGATTTTGTTGAGCTTGGCTATTATTTCAGCGGGACTGAGTTTTTCCCCGTCAACAGATGTCGGAACGCCTTTTTCAAAATGTATATTGACAAAAGTTTTTTTGTCCGGTGCTTTGAACGGAGAGACGCCGAGTTCAAGGAATCCTTCCTTATCGTACATCGGCATATTTTCAGGATTTTCAAGATCAAGTCCTTCATGCGACAGGTGCCAGAGGTTCTTGTCCTTTGAATAATTGGTTTCTCTGTTTATTTTCAGAGGGATCTTGTGTGCTTCTGCATATTCAATCTCCTCTTCCCTCGACTTGATACTCCACTCTCTCCACGGCGCAATTATTTTCATATCCGGCGCAAAAGCTTTTATCGTCAGCTCAAATCTGACCTGATCATTTCCCTTTCCGGTACAGCCGTGACAAATCGCGTCGGCTCCTTCCGCCT
>CALWJW010000122.1 GCA_944381095.1 uncultured Clostridia bacterium
CATATTGCCTTCCGCGATTCCGCAGTCGAAAAATCTGTCCGGAAACGCTTTTTTGAAATTAACCGTTTTGGTTGCCGCGGCAAGGTCGGCGTCAAGTACCAGAAAATCGTATTTTTCTCCGAATTCGGCGAGCGCTTTTCCGTAAGCGTCTCTCGTTGCTATCATTTCAGCCATATGTAACTCCTTATCTTTGCTGGCGGTCAGAAGCTTTAATTATCTATGTTTGACTTGTGTATTACTCTTAAAGAGGTTATTTTTGCTTTATCTTCCCTGCGACTGTAAATATTCTTTGAAAATATTGTTTTACACCCGGCAAACAGGTCATTTTTTCTGTTTTATTTCATGCGGCAATGCAATGATTTTTTATATATTTGTATTTATTATATTTATGCCCTGTGTATAACAGTTCTCTGCCTTACGGGAATTTTTACACAATTTACAAACTCTGCCGCGTTTTATGTATCTTATTACTTATCCGGCACGTTTTCAGACTGCACAAATTGCTCAGCCGAGCGATTCAAGATACTCCCGGAGCTCCGCAACTCCGATGTCGTACTGTTCTTTTTTCGGGGCGCTTCCGTGCCATTCGCATTTGTTTTCCATGTAACTGACGCCTTTTCCCTTTACCGAGTGGGCAATTATCACGGTCGGTGCGCCTTTCAGATTTTCGGCTGTCGTAAACGCTTTTTCTATTTCGTCAAAGTCATGTGCGTTTATTTCAAGCACGTTCCAGCCGAACGCCTTGAACTTTTCATCAAACGGGGTAGGGTCTATAACGTCGGTTATCGGTCCGTCTATCTGAAGTCCGTTGAAGTCGAGCACCGCGCAAAGATTGTCAAGCTTGTAATGTGCGGCAAACATGAACGCTTCCCATACCTGACCTTCTTCGCTTTCGCCGTCTCCGATCACAGTGTAAACTCGGTAATTCTTTTTGTTGTATTTCGCCGAAAGCGCCATACCGCAAGCCGCAGAAATTCCGAGGCCGAGTGAACCGGTCGACATATCCACCCCCGGAACGCCTTTCATATCCGGGTGTCCTTGCAGGTAGCTTCCGTATTTCCTGAAAGTTTTCAGGTCTTCGGTAGGGAAAAAGCCTCTGTGAGCAAGAACCGAGTACAGCGCCGGAGAGGTATGGCCTTTGGACAGTACAAACCTGTCTCTGTCGTCTTTTTTCGGGTTCGCCGGATCGATATTCATTTTTTCAAAGTACAGATAAGTCAGTATATCGGCGATCGACAGCGAGCCGCCCGGATGTCCTGACGCCGCGTTATATACTTCCTCCATTATACCGAGTCTGACGTTTGCGGCAATTTTTTTCAGTTCCTTTTTGCGATTCTCTAACATAGCTTTTTCCTCTCTTTTTCGGGTTAACGTGTATACTCATATGCTTACGGAAGTTTTGAAAACGGTCTGAGATCAAACCTGAAATGCCGGAATGCCTCATATATCATCTGCCCGGAAAGTTTTCACTGCCGGCAGATTCTGTTGCGGTAACAGAACCCGGCCTGTATGTCGGGACTATCTCTGCTATAAGCTGACATATGTTTTCCGGCTCCGTCTCTGCCGCTTTGCCGAGCTCTTCCAGCTGTTCCCTGAATTTAACGACGTCAAAACCGACAGGCTTGCCGATGAATATCAGTTCGTTTTCCGTTTTTTTAAGTCCTTCTTCGCTCATAAGCAGTTCTTCGTAAAGCTTTTCGCCGGGGCGAAGTCCGGTGAATTCTATTTTTATGTCGGTGTTGGGCATATACCCGGACAGCTTTATCAGTTTGACGGCAAGGTCGTATATCTTTACCGGTTTTCCCATATCGAGTACGTATATCTCTCCGTTTCCGGCAAACGCCCCCGCGGTCAGAACCAGCGAGACCGCTTCCTCTACCGTCATGAAATACCGTATTATATCCGGGTGGGTGACTGTTACCGGACCTCCGTCAGCTATCTGCCTGCGGAACAGCGGTATTACCGAACCGTTTGACCCGAGTACGTTCCCGAATCTCACGGCGGCAAAATCAGTCCCCGAATCCTTTCCGACTGTCTGTATGATCATTTCGCATATTCTTTTGGTTGCGCCCATTATGTTGGTCGGGTTTACCGCTTTGTCTGACGATATCAGCACAAATTTTCCGACACCTGCACTGCTTGCCGCCAATGCGGCATTAAGCGTGCCGAACACGTTGTTTTTTATCGCTTCGCACGGGCTTTTTTCCATGAGCGGGACGTGTTTGTGCGCTGCCGCGTGATAAATGATATCAGGTCTGAATCTGCTGAAAACGGAATACAGCCGCCGGCGATCCCTGACCGAAGCTATGATCACTTCAAGATCAAGTTCAGGATATTTACGCTTCAACTGCTGCTCCGTTTCGTATGCGTTGTTTTCGTATATATCGAGAAGTATCAGCTTTTTCGGAGCATAGCCTGCCACCTGTCTGCATATTTCCGAACCTATCGAACCGCCTCCGCCGGTTACAAGCACTGTCTTTCCGTTTACGCTTGCGGCAATCCCGGCGGCGGGTGTTCTGATCTGTTTTCTTCCGAGCAGATCCGCTATGTTTACCTCCCTGAGGCCGCTTCCTTCTGACGCTTCCCTCGGACTTACGCCCGGCATTATCCTGACTCTGAGAGATGTTTCCGAACAAATCCCGAGTATATCCCTGCGGCGACCGGCGGTAAGCGACGGAATGGCGATCACTATCTCTTTTACCGAATACTTTTCTGCGGCTTTCGGGATGTTTTCGCATCTTCCGACTATCGGCACTCCCTGTATGAACTTACCCTGTTTTTTTATATCGTCGTCGATAACGCAGATAGCTTTCGCTCCCTTTATCAGCTTTCCCGAGTTGAGCTCCCGTATCAGAACAGAGCCGCCCGAGCCGGCTCCGATCACCATTACCGGTATGGAATTGACCGTCGGTACGGTTGCCCCCAGACCTGACCTCAGCCTGACTGCGAATCTTGCGGTCAGCGTCAATATGACGAGTAAAAAGAAGAAGACAACGTAAAAGGCGGGCATGGGAACCGTCAGCTGAGCAGAGCCGTAAACCGCATCGAAAACTGAGGAGAAAACCAGCGCCGTCGAAACCGAAAGGACAGAAGCGAATACCAACAGAAAAAATTCCGGAAGAGACGCGTATGCCCATACCGCCGAATACATGCGGAACGCCATAAAGAAAAGAACCGTTGTAAGTATCGTCAAAGGTATGCTTCTCAGTACCGGCGAAGTCCGGTAGGTGTCGGGCGTTATCATGCAAATTGCCGCTGCCGTCAGCGACGCTGCTGTAACCGATAGGATATCCCAGAGCAGAAAAAAGTTTTTTTCCGTTCTGAGGGAATTGAGTGTTGCGGTCAGTTTTTTCATTTTCAGCTCCGTGCGATTTTTACTCGCCTTCGTCTTCGGCATTTACAGGATCTCAGTTCCCGTCTTGCCGTCAACAGGCGGTTATTACGATTCCTTTGCTTTTTCGCTGTCGCTGTTCTGCCGCTCTGAAAAAAACACTCTCTATAAACAATAAAATTATATTATATATTTCAAAAAAAGTCAATAGTGCAAAATGGCAATTTTCGGCAGGAAAAGAAAATTTATCGTATGTAAAAACGCAACAAGCTCGTACTTTTTTGAAAAAAAGTACGCACTTACTTTTTTGGAAAAAAGTAAGCAAAAAACTTTTATTGCGGTAAGGTGCTGTGTAAATTTAAATGTTCCGGCTTACTTTTTTGGAAAAAAGTAAGCAAAAAACTTTTCCGGCAACAAGGCGCTGTGCAAATTTTAACTCTTTGGGAAGAGAATGAACAATAAAATCTTATGAAACGGTAGAGATTCCAACAAACCCAAATGTAGAGAAGTTTTCCGCTTTTTGAAAAAAGCTCGTACTTTTTTGAAAAAAAGTACGCAAAAAACTTTTCCGGCGGTAAGGTGTTGTGCAAATTTTAACTCTTTGGGAAGAGAATGAACGACAAAATCTGATGAAACAGTAGAGATTCCAACAAACCCAATGTAGAGAAATTTTCCGCTTTTTGAAAAAAGCTTGGCAAAAACTTTTCCGGCAACAAGGTGTTGTGTAAATTTATTTGTCCCGGGGAGAGAATGAACGACAAAATCTGATGAAACGGTAAAGACTCCCACAAACCCAAATGTAGAGAAGTTTTTTTGCCTACTTTTTTTACAAAAAAAGTATGGAAAAAAGTATGGAAAAACTTTTCCGGCAACAAGGTGTTGTGTAAATTTATTTGTCCCGGGGAGAGAATGAACGACAAAATCTGATGAAACGGTAAAGACTCCCACAAACCCAA
>CALWJW010000123.1 GCA_944381095.1 uncultured Clostridia bacterium
AAATGTAGAGAAGTTTTCCGCTTTTTGAAAAAAGCTTGGCAAAAACTTTTCTGGCAGTCAGGTCTTGCTTAAATTTATATGTTTCGGGAAGAGAATGAACTATAAAATCTGACGAAGCAGTAAAGACTCCAACAAACCCAAATGTAAAGAAGTTTTTTTGCCTACTTTTTTTACAAAAAAAGTATGGAAAAAAGTATGGAAAAAAGTATGCAAAAAACTTTTCCGGAAGTTATGTTTTGCGTAAATTTATGTGTTCCGGGAAGAGAATGAACTATAAAATCTGACGAAGCAGTAAAGACTCCAACAAATCCAAACGTAGAGAAGTTTTTGCCAAGCTTTTTTCAAAAAGCGGGGAGAAGTTTTTGACCCACTTTTTTCAAAAAGTGGGGGGGAGAGAAATATTTACTGCGGAATAAAAAAATTTTCAAGACTTGTTAACCATAAAAATGGTATAATAGGCGTGTTATGTATAGAAAAAAGTTATTTTCAGTAAGAATTTTATCAGTGGTGCTGATACTGGCAACGGTTTTGAGCTTTGTATGCGCCTGTAAGGAAAAGGACGATCCCGATAAGGACGAGAATGTTGACGAAGGATTTAATCCGTACCCGTACGAAGATCTCAGCGTTTTCATGGAGCTTCCGGATTACAAAAACATAACAGTTGAATCGCATCTTGTGGAAAAGTCAGTTCAGGCTGAGCTTTCTTATTTTTTCACTGAGCACGGTCTTTACCTGCCGATTACCGACGGTAAAGCGGAGAAATACGACCTTGTCAACATCTCATATGTAGGATTTATCGACGGCGAAACGTTTGAAGGCGGAACGGCAATGAGCGTCGACCTGTTGCTCGGGAGCGAAACCTATATAGACGGCTTTGAGGACGGCGTCATCGGAATGAATGCCGGACAGGCGAAAAATATTTCGCTGAGGTTCCCGGATGACTACGGCTACGCCGAGTATGCCGGAAAAGACGTGGTTTTCACGGTAACGGTCAATAAAATCAACCGGGCTCCGGAGCTGACCGACGAGATGGCAAAGCAGTATACGCCCTTTGCAACCGGGGAAGAATACCTTTCGGTACTCAGAAGAAACTGCCTGTTCGGAATAGCATTTGAAAAACTGATGGCACAGTGTTCTCTCAAAGGTTATCCGGCGGAATATACCGAGTACTATCAGTATTTCAAGCAGTATTTTATGGGACTTGCAAATCAGAACGGATGCTCGCTTGAAGAATTTGTCAGTTCACAGGGCGGCTATTACTCGGCGTTCGGACTTTTTTCCGGTATGAGTCTTTCGGATTTTGAGGCGGTGGCGTCGGACTATGCGAGAAGCAACACGGTAAACGACCTGCTGACATATTCGATTCTCAGGGCAGAAAATGTGACAATAGACGGTGAGCGTTATAAAGAGGCAAAAAAAGTATTTGAGAAGGAAAGCGGAGCGACATTTGAGGAGATCGCCGCAAGCGCAGGAGAAGAAGCGGCAATAATCAGTGTACTGAACGTAATCCTTTCCGAAATAGTCAGAGCCGGAGTGAAAGAAATCTGAGCTGAAAACGGCGGAGAAGCTGAGCATCAAAAATGTCAATAAACGTCAGACGACGAGAAAACATATATCGGAGAACAGAAATGAAAAAGGAAAACAAAACAAAAGCGCCGGTTAATGCCGGGAAAGCAAACAAAGTCAAGGCAAACAAAGTCAAGGTAAACAAAGGACTGATAATAAAATGCGCAGTTGCTGTCGTGCTGCTGGCAGGTATCGCGGTCGGAACCGTTTTAGGTCTCGATTGGTATTATGTCGATACGCCATACGACGGAATAAGACTTCCGAAATATATCACAGTGGCGAAATACTTTGGAGCGGAACTGAGCGAAACGGAAGTAAAGGAAGCGCTTGACGACGAGATCCAGGCAATACTTGACGAGTATACAATCAAAACAACCGTCAAAAAGGGGACGATAGCAAAAGGACAGAACGTCACGGTAACGCTGGACTGCTATGATTATACCAACGGCGTAAAGGGAGATAAGATCGACGATATTTCAGTTACGGGTTACGAGATCACGAACATAGGTGAGCATGAGGACGATGAAGGAAACAAGTATTTTCCTGAGCTCCAGGACAAACTCATCGGTGTGGCGTTCGATTTTGAAAACGAGGATTTCAGCAATACCGTAACGCTCAAACACACCTATCCTGACGACTATAATATAGACGATCTCAAAGGAAAAACGGTGATGCACTATGTTTACATCACAAAAGTAACAGATTCAAACGTACCGGAATACAATGACGAGCTTTTCGCGTCGCACTCTGACGAGCTTGGATACAAGACCGTAAAGGAATTTGAGGACTACATGATAAACCAGATAGAGCTCAATCTTCTGTGGAACAATATAGTTAAGCAGAGTACTGTAATAAAGTATCCGGAGAAGAAAACGCAGCCATTAAAAGACGAGTTTGATGCATATTATAATCAGTATATGTCATCAAACCAGCTGACATTTGAACAGCTTCTTACGCAACTCGGCACTACCGAAAGCGGTTACCTTGAAGCGAAGAACTCCTACGCCGAGGGTACAGTAAAGGAGGAAATGATACTTTACGAAATTATCCAGGCGGAAAAGATACGTCTGAGTAAATCGGAGTACAATGAGAGGGTCGCAAAGCTGGCAAGCGATTCAGGATATGCCAATGTAACCGCATTTGTGGAAGATTACGGAAAAGAAGTGGCTTACCGCAGCTGCATCTGGGAAAAAGTAAAGGAAATGATACTCGAAAGAGCTGTTCGCGTCGACTGAACAGCTGAAATGTTAACTGATTGTAAATACTGATCGCTTTTGATCAAAGGTGTTGACAGAAAACAAAAATTATGATATACTGGCAAAGTCAGAGTATTCCGAAGACAGCAGGTTAAAGTAAATCCTGCCGAGGCAATATTATGAGAAAGTAAAGGCGTATCATAACTTCTTTGCAGGAGAGATATGTTTTGTTTTCAGAAATATAATGCCCGGCAGCCGTTTACGGCAGCCGGGATTTTTTAACCTTGAAATGGAATACCGTTATGGAGGTGAAAATATGCCAAGTGCAAAAATTCTTGCGGAAAAGCAGGCGGCAACCGAAGCCCTTAGCGAAAAAGTAAAGAGCGCGGCAGCCGGAGTAGTTGTTAATTACACCGGAATAACCGTGGAAGACGACACTGTGCTCCGTGCACAGCTCCGCAAAGCAGGCGTGTCGTATCACGTATACAAGAATACGATGATGGAAAGAGCTTGTGAAGCGGCGGGATACGGAGATATGAAACAGTATCTCACGGGAATGAACGCGTTCGCGATAAGCGAGAGCGATCCGGTAGCACCCGCAAAAATACTCAAAGAGTATGCGGACAAACTGGAAAACTTCAAGCTCGTCGCCGGATTCGTTGACGGCAGAGTGATTGACGCAAAGCAGGTTGAAGAACTTGCTAAGACACCCTCGAAAGAGGTTCTTCTCGGAAGACTTCTCGGAAGCCTTCAGGGACCGCTTTACAGCCTTGCCAGAGTGCTTACGGCTGTTACGGAAAAAGACGGCGGCGCAGAAGCTGCTGCGGAATGACCGTCAGGAAAAATTATCAGCTTAAAGAAAATAATTCAGAAAATTACGGAGGAAAATTGAAATGGCTGCTGAAAACATCACAAGCATTGTAGAAGCTATTGAGAAACTCACACTTCTCGAGCTTAAAGAACTCGTTAGCGAAATCGAAAACAAATTCGGAGTATCCGGAGCAATAATGGTAGGAGCTGCCGCAGGAGCCGGAGCAGCTGCAGCTGACGCTCCCGCTGCCGAAGAAAAGACCGAATTCGACGTTATACTTACCGCCGCAGGCGACAAGAAACTCAACGTTATCAAGGTCGTTAAAGAAGCCCTCGGACTCGGACTTAAAGACCTTGATAACGTTGAGTTATCAAGGTCGTTAAAGAAGCCCTCGGACTCGGACTTAAAGACGCAAAAGACCTCGTTGACGGAGCCCCCAAGACACTCAAAGAAGGCGCTTCCAAAGACGAAGCAGAGTCTCTTAAAAAACAGCTCGAAGAAGCCGGAGCTACTGTCGAAATCAAATAATTTTCACCTTACAAAAAAACCGCCGTATCACGGCGGTTTTTTTCGCTTTTTGAAAAAAGCTCGTACTTTTTTGAAAAAAAGTACGCAAAAAACTTTTCTGGCGATCATGTGTAGTGTAAATTTATTTGTT
>CALWJW010000124.1 GCA_944381095.1 uncultured Clostridia bacterium
TTTTGCAAAGCCGGAGCTTTTTGAGTCTGACGAGAACGGCAATAAAATTGAAAACGGTGCAGTAATTGACTGCGACCCGAACTTCGTGACAAGCTGGAGTCATTGGGGTTACGGCGGAAATTACCGGAATGTAGAGCAGGTTGCCTCTGACTTTTTTGCAAATGAAGATTTGAATCATCCACTCATATCGCTTAATGTGGGTTATCCGCTTTCGCCTTCTTTTGACAGAAGAACACACGAATATTCGGTTTCTGTACCCAACTCCGTAACAAGTCTTAATCTTGAATACGAATTGGCAGAGGGCGCAGAGGCTGCAATCAGCGGAAATGAAAATTTTGAAGTAGACACACCGAAAGATGTTATGCTCGTTATTACAAATGGAGGTGTCACTTCAAAATATATTATCACAGTAGCGCGGAATGCTGCGGAAACAATTACCGCTATGCATTTGGCGGAATGGTATACAGATGCCGGAGTAGAACATAAAGTAGCCGTGGAAGCGGGAAAGACATATACATTTACTGCTTTTTGGAAGCACCTTAAACACGATTCGGCAGGGCTAAAGTTATACGGAAGTGCTGTCGGCGGAACTGATAAAAAACTTGTAATAGCAAAAGAAGCACAAGAAAATGTAACATATGATTTATCAACCGGCAAGCTTTCTTACACATTTACGGCATCAGGTACCGAATTAACGATTCAGGCTTTTATGGGTGGTGCCGGTCAAACTGATTTGTATTTTGCAAAGCCGGAGCTTTTTGAGTCTGACGAGAACGGCAATAAAATTGAAAACGGTGCAGTAATTGACTGCGACCTGAACTTCGTGACAAGCTGGAGTCATTGGAGTTACGGCGGAAATTACCGGAATGTAGAGCAGGTCAGGAGTAATTTCTTCTGTAATATTCGCGGTGATGTGGATGATAACGGAACGATAGAAGCGACCGATCTCGCAATGTTCAGAAAAATTCTGCTGGGTGTAGAAGCTTGTCAGAATGAATACACTGCCAATGCAAACGGCGACAGTGATATTGATTTGAGGGACTTGATATGTCTAAAAAAAAACTTGCTCGCGTGACATATACAAAATCTGAACTTTTAAGTCTGCTTCATTATCTTTCTGATAAAACGGATCATTACGCCATTGGCGTACACCTTTTTGGCAGCCTTGATGTTAACGGAGGTATACAGTCTTTTAAAGACCGTTTCTCTGAAAAACCGGCATATATTGACTTTGATATGAATGCGCTTGAATATGCTACGGAGGAATCAATGACAAAGGCTGTCAATGAGCTTACCGCATTTGCGCAAAGCGGCGGCTTTGTTGCGATAGCGGATCATTGGCTGACGCCTTTGACAAATTATACGCAGCACCCGAAAAACGATGGCGCAAATGACAGTCGTACACTGCTTACGCAGGAGCAATACCGTGAGGTTATGACAGAGGGTACAACGCTAAATAAAAACTTTTTAATGGAGCTTGAAATAAAAGCGAAATTTTTGAAAATGCTTCAAGAAAACGATGTGCCTGTTATATACCGTCCTCTGCACGAGGGCAATGCTAATTGGTTTTGGTGGGGTATCAATAAGGAAAAAGGCATTACCGGTGCTGATGTTGCGGAGCTTTACAGATATGTTCACGATTATTTTGCCGTAAAGTACGTTCTTAATAATATTTTGTGGGAGTTTTGCACTGCAGTTGCGGGTTATGATAAGGAATCCTGCGACTGGTATCCCGGCGACAGTTATGTTGATATTCTTGCAACTAACTGGTATGTAAGCAACAGTCCCGATTATAACGAGGTGGATGACCCGACTGTCGGTAAGTTTAATAGCTTTTATACCGATGCAATAGAAAAATGCGGTAACAAGCCTTATGCAGTTTCGGAATACGGCGGAGACGCTACCTATGAAATAACCGAGCATTCGCTGAAAAAATCGTTGGAAATAGTGGAAGCGCGTATCGACCGCGGTGCCAAGGTGGCTTATGTGGGTCCATATTTTTACTATGAACACGAAGGGTTAGGCACAGAGCTTACGCCGCGTGTTATTACCTTAAAGGAAATGCTCGATTATTGGGAAAAATCTAAATCATAATTTCGTCATATGCAATATTATGCTGTTTAATTAAAACGATATTAGTAGCCCTGAGGTAAAGGCAATACGCTTTTACCTCAGGTATATAAAAATTTTAAAGCGTTATATTCAGATAATATTAGGATAATTTTAAAACGGTTATCTACATTTATTGAAAGGTGAAATTAGACGTAATGATAAAACGTATTGCAAATTTCATTATTGCTGTATTGCTTATAAGTCTCTTGGGCGGCACATATCTTATGTCTTTTCCGGCTTTTGCAGAGAATGTGAAAGCAAATAATGAAGAAGTCTTGCCGAATGCAGGCATTGATTACAGCGCATATCAAATTGCTTATACAGATTTTGCGCCGGCCGAAGATGATATACGTGTGTCTGGTGACAGAATCGTTAAATTGAAAAATAGCTTTACAGCAGTATTTAACGTGCCGAAAAAAGGTAAATACGAGCTGCTTTTGAAATATAAAAGCAACGATACGGAAAATGCTGTTGTAAGTTTTGAAATAGATCATAAAATACCGTTTGAGAATGCGGAAAGGCTTACCTTTCCTGTATATTGGGTAAATGACGGAGAATGCCGTACAGACGGCAAGGGCAATGAATTTTCGCCGAATCAGATAATTTATGACGGTTTTGCAAACGGAAAGGCAAGGGATTATGCCGGTCAGTATGAAGCTCCGTATTTATTTGCACTTTCAAGCGGCGAGCATACGCTTACCGTTACAGTGAAACAGGGTGACATAGATATTTCCGAAATAGAATTGTTAAAGCCGGATAAGGCGGCGCCGTATACAGCGCCTACCGAGAACAAATACAATACGGCAAATACTGAGCCGATTGTGCTTGAAGGCGAAAAGGCATTTCTTAAAAACAGCCGTTCACTTATTCCGCTTTCCGACGGTGCGAGCGCGGCAGTGAATCCTGCCGAACCGGGAAAAACAAAATTGAATTATATAGGCGGAACAAACTGGCAGCGTCCCGGCAGCTTACTTTCGTGGGATTTTTATGTAGAAACAGCAGGCTATTATTCCTTGGCTTTTCTATATCGGCAGAATTATAATTTGGGCAGCGTTTCTTACCGCAGCTTGCAAATAGACGGTAAAACACCCTTTGAAGAGGCAGAACGCGTAAAGTTTTTTTATACCTCAAAATGGAGATATATGAATTATGCCAATGGCGAAAATCCGTATTGGATATATTTGGACGCCGGAAAACACACGCTTACGCTTACTGCAACCGTAGGTGAAATTTCGGACATTTATCTTTCTTTAAAGGATACCACTGCATTGATGGGTGATTTGTATGTGGATATTACGAAGATTATAGGAGAAACAGTAGACGTTTACCGCAGTTATGAGTTATTCAAGCAAATTCCCGATTTTAATGAGAGGCTGACAAAGGCGGCTGAAAGCTTAAATGCGATTGCAGATAAGGTTGAAGCTTTGCAGGAAAAAAAGAGCGGTTCACAGGTTTCTATTATGCGTAATGCGTACAGAGTGATTAAGCAGATGCTGGATCATCCTTATACTGCGCATCGTTATAAATCCGATTTTTATGACAGTTTTACAAATTTGAGTGCGTTAATGGGCGAAATTACAAATATGCCGCTTGATATCGACCGCATTTTTATAAGCGCTTACGACGGAAAAGAAGCTGAATATTCGGCTCCTTTTGCGAAACGTGCAGCATTCTCTTTAAAAAGATTTTTTTATTCCTTTACAAAGGATTACAGTATGAAAGCCGATGACGAAGAGGATTCCCTTACTATATGGGTGAATTGGGGACGTGATCAGGCGCAGGTTCTTAACAGTCTGATTCAGGATAGATTTGTACGTGATACCGGAATAAAAACAGATGTACACATTGTAAATGCTACGCTTATTCAGGCTGTTCTTGCAGGAGACGGACCGGATGTAATGGTACAGCTCACCCGAACAGAGCCTTTAAATTATGCTATGCGCGGTGCGCTTTACGATTTGAACAATTTTGATGATTTATCCGAGGTTCTGAAACGTTTTAATGAAGGGGCGGACATTCCTTACAGATATGAAGGCGGTCTGTATGCATTGCCCGATACGCAATCATTTAATCTTATGTTTGTGCGTACAGATATTTTAAATGAAATGGGC
>CALWJW010000125.1 GCA_944381095.1 uncultured Clostridia bacterium
AGATATTGACTGTCGCCGAAAACGGAATTTTAAAAGAAAACAGCGGAGTAAGTGAACCGTATTCAGACGAAGCAGACCGTAACGGGTCTGCTTTTTCTTCGGATGAAAATACTGAAGTCAACGAAGATAAGGAAGATACCGCCAAAGACACATATGCTAAAGAAGAGAGCTTCTGGACTGTTGAAAACAAAAATCTGGGAACAGACAAAACGCTGACCGAAAAAATACGGTTGCTTTTCTCAGACCGAAAGTCGAATCAAAAAGAAAAGCCAGTCTCAATCGTGGAAATAGTGAAACTGATTGAAAAAAAATTCGGCATTCCTGTATCTACCGGAAAATTCAGACAGAAGGCATACGGTATATATAAAATAAAGTCCGAAGCAATCAGGACAAAAATAACCAATGCTTTGCCTACTATTGCCCACGAGGTTGGACACCACCTTGATAAAAAATATCATCTTCAGAGGTTTAAAAGCATCAAGGAAGCTATACAAGTGATGAAAGAAGCAAGGCCTGACTTTTATAAAGCGTATCCTCCGGAGCAGCGCCCCGGAGAGGCGGTTGCTGAATTTATCCGGAATTATCTTGCAGATCGTAACCTTGCGCAAAGAAATTTTCCTGCATTCTATTCCGAATTTGAAAGCGTATTGCGCGAGAACGGTTCTGAAGATTTGAAAAATCTTAACATCATAGGGGATAAAATCAATGAATATTTCACGACTGAAAAAACTGATAGGGCGCGCGCGGCAATAATAAGCCGGCAGGAAGCACGCAGGATAAACCGCAAAAACAAAAAAATCTCACATGATGTTGAGGGGTTTCTTACATCGTATGTAGATGAAGCGACACCTCTTAAAAAAATTTCTGCTAAAGCGTACGATTTATTCTACTATGCCAAAAAAAGCAGCGTGAGGGCAAAAAACGCGCTTGTCGGAGAGTATATGCCAAGCTTCAGCGGAAGAGGCAGTGGGCTTGTCGAAATGCGAGACAAAGACGGTAATGTTGTTAAGGACAAAGACGGTAAGGCGCAGTATGTTACATCACTTAAACATGTTCTTTCAGATATAGACGAACAGTCAATGCCGGATTTTGAAGCTTACCTTGTTTATAAACACGGTCTTGAATTTCTTGAGAACGGCAAGCGTGTTTTCGCGGACGACAGCATAAATAACTCTCAGTTTATGAAAAGTGAGATTTCAAGACTTGAAAAAGCGCATCCACAGTTTAAGGAAACCGCCGAAAATCTATATTCATGGTACGACACTTTCCTTTATGAATGGGGAGTAAAATCCGGGCTTCTTTCAAAAGATCAATATAAAATTCTGACAGAAACCTACCCCTGCTATGTTCCGTTTATGAGAAACACGGAAGGAGCGAACGAAGGTGTAAGGAGAGGTGTCGCAAATCAGCGGGCGCCCATCAGACGCGCCAAAGGGAGCGGTCTTGAGATTTTGAGCCCGCTTGAAAGCATAAGTATAAAAGTCGAGCAGTTTATGAAAGCTGCAGACCGCAATGCTGTAATGCATGAAGTGGCACAGCAAGCAGAAGATGTGGAGGGCCTCGGATACTTGCTTGAACGCGTGCCTCCGGATATGGTTCCCGTTACCGTTTCGACAGACGGAATCAGAAAAAATATAGAAGACTGGTATAAAGAACAGAGTGAAAGTAACGCTGTGCCAAATGATTTTATAGATCAAATCGATGAAATTATCGGTGATACAGTCACAGAGTTTGCGCAAAGCAATTTTCAGGGGAAAAATGTTGTATGGGTTTACAGAAATGGCAAAAAAACGCTGTATCAGGTGCACGATGTAAACCTGCTTACGGCGCTTACCGGGCTAAACACCGTACAGTTCCACGCCGTTACAAGAGCAATTGGCAGCGTTACACGTTTATTTAAAGTGCTCACTACCGGAGGCAATCCTGTTTGGTCGCTTGCTTCAAACACTCCGAGAGATTTTGACGCGGCGTATAAATACAGCGCTGAAAAAAATCCTATAAAATACACTCTTGACTATATCCGGGCGGTAAAAAGCGCTTTCAGTCAGCTGAAAGGTGAAAACGCCGACGAGATTGTAAAGCTCTATAAAACAGTAGGCGGCGGATATAATAATTCACTTTCAAGCAACACACGAACTCTCAAAACCACTATGAAGGAAATTGTTAAAGCTGATGAAGGTCTTGCAGACCGCATAAAATCATTTTTCAATTTTGTTGACCTTATAGAAAAGCTGGCTGACTTCATAGAAACCACCCCACGCCTTGCAGAATTTAAAAGAGTGTATGAAAGTACGGGGGACACCAAAAAAGCTCTGCTGGCAGCTGAGGAAATAACGGTGAATTTTAACCGCTCCGGCAGCAAATCCAAAGCAATAGACCAGTTTATTCCTTATTTTAACGCCAGCATTCAAGGCACAAATAAACTGATAACCACGACTGCAAAAAGTATACAGGACAGAAACTACACTTTTTTTGCAAAAACAATTGTATCCGGAATTATAAAAGTCGGTCTTATATTTGCATGGAATATTTTAATGATGGACGATGATGATAACGATGAATACGAGAGGTTATCGGCTTATAAGAAAAACAATTTTTATAATATTTACATTGGTGACGGCAAATTCTTGAGTATTCCTAAATCTAAAGATACGGCGGTTTTTGACAGCTTGGTCGAGCGGGTCTTTGAAATGGCAATGAAGGAAGATGTCGATTACAAAGAAGAAATTTCCGATTTTGCCGCTTATCTGGAATTGGTGTTTGTTCCTCCATTAATAAGTGACGTGGCAATTTTCGGTACAATGCTTGAACTTGCCGGAAATGAAGATTTTAAAGGTACTCCTATTGTGTCAAGCTATTATGAGAATCTTAATCCTGAAGCACAGTACAATGAGAAAACAACTTATATTGCAAAGGCGCTCGGTCAGCTTCTTGGTTATTCACCTATGAAGATAGATCATATTATCCAAAGTAATTTTGGTATATTCGGACTATTAAATAAATCTCTCGGGAAAAGTGAAAAAGATTGGTCACTCGGACTTGGCACAAAGGTAATAACCGATAACACATATTCCACAGATATTCTTAACCGCTTTTATGATAATGCCGATAAATACGATAAGCAGGCGAAGTCCTATCCTGACGATGCCGAAGCTGTATATAAAAACAAGCAGTATCAGGCGGTTCGCAGCATTATATCGGCATTTAACGATTACGGCAAAGAGGATCCCGATTCAGCACGAGATTATAAAATACTGGCACGGGATTATGCAGATAATTTCGAAAAAAACGCTAAAGTAGACGAGGATCTGCTTGCTTTGCTTGAGCGTACCGGTGACAAGGCCATTTTGTACGATAAAAATTTCGAAAGTGAATTCACCCGGAAAAAAGTAAAGTACAAAATGGCTCCGGAGGACTTCCTGAATTATATAGATGAATATTATGAGGAAATAGAAAAGGAATACGATCGGATACTTTCAATGAACGTAAACGATGACGCAACTGTTAAAATGCTTAAAAATGCAAAGAACGATATTTCGGACAGGGTTTCTGAAAAATATAAAAATCTAACTTTGAGCAATGAAAAGTGATTAAAGCGTGCTGCCATGGCAGTGCGCTTTTAATATTAAGGGAGGTCTGATAATGGCAGTAAGAACAATCAAATTCACGGTAGCCGAAAACGGTATAACGCCTGCTGTAAAGCAGTTCGGCGGCGTTCAGGGCGACCACAAAAGCACTAAAGTGCTTTTTGAAATAGGCGCGTCGCTGTTTTCGGATATCACAGCTCAGGCTGACGAGCTCGGCGGCAGCGCGATATACCGTATAGACGGCTACGACGGGGAGGGCGGTGTAGCCCGTTCCGAAACAAGTCCGCTTATGGCAGATGAAATACCGTATTATCTCGAGGAGTGGATCACACGGTACGGCGGTACAGTAAGGATAGTACTTGTTATATCGCTGTTCAAAGACGATACTACCGAAATGGAGCTTTACTCTTTTCCGGCTCTTTTAAGACTCAAAAATCTGCCTGACGGAAAAGACACAAGCGGAGAAAATTACGAATCAATGTCCACGCTTTCAGAAGTGGCGAGGGTATCAGCGGAACAGGCTGTGGAAGCCGCAGGAAAAACAGAAGCCGCAAGATTTGCACTTGAAAACGGCAGCACTTTTATTTTTGACGGAAACGGAACATTTGGAGCGGTTGACCCTGTATTTGTTGTAG
>CALWJW010000126.1 GCA_944381095.1 uncultured Clostridia bacterium
TCTCTCCCCACTTTTTGAAAAAAGTGGGTCAAAAACTTCTCTACATTAGATTTGTTGGAATCTTCATCGTTTCATCAAATTTTATTGCTCGATCTCTTCCCAGAACATTTAAATTTACGCTACACATGATCGCCAGAAAAGTTTTTGCCAAGCTTTTTCCAAAAAGCGGAAAACTTCTCTCCCCACTTTTTGAAAAAAGTGGGTCAAAAACTTCTCTACATTAGATTTGTTGGAATCTTCATCGTTTCATCAGATTTTGTTGTTTGGTCTCTTCCCGGAACATATAAACTTACGCGAAACCTGACCGCCGGAAAAGTTTTTGCCAAGCTTTTTTCAAAAAGCGGAAAACTTTTCTACATTATATTTGTTGAAATCTTCATCGTTTCATCAAATTTTGTTGTTTGATCTCTCCCCAAAGCATTAAAACTTACTTCACACCTGACCGCCGGAAAAGTTTTTTGCTTACTTTTTTTCAAAAAAGTAAGAGTTAATTAAACTTAAAAGAAATTTTACCGTTCTCAATGGTAAGACATGCGGAAAAAGGCTTTCCGTTTTTAGAAATAAAACCGTCAAGCTTTGCCGAAACACCGGAGCTGAGCAAATCTTTGGCAGCGGCAACCGGGACTGCTCTTTTACAAATTCTCAACGGAATTGAAAATCTGCAACCTTCTTTATAGCCGGCGCAACCGTATCCGTAAAT
Source organism: uncultured Clostridia bacterium (assembly GCA_944381095.1). GTDB lineage: Bacteria > Bacillota > Clostridia > Oscillospirales > CAG-272 > SIG673. The sequence continues at coordinate 701 of CALWJW010000126.1, forward strand.
ATTGCGGCGCACAGAATTACCGCACAAGGGGCAAACGCCTACCGTTTCGGAAAAAAAGCCTATATCCGAATCATTTTCAGGGCTGACCGTCTTTTTCCCGAAGACGTCGGATATTTCATTTTCCGCAATTTTAACAGAATCCTTAACCGTCATATCACCGTGATAAACCTTTTTCAAGGCCTGACCGAGAGTAGCGGTTTTGTATTTATCCATTGAAATGCCAAGGATTTCAAGAGTTTCGATCAGATACTGACCTTTCGGCAACAAGCTGTAAACGTCCTTATTCAGTGAAATATATTCACTTTTCAGTGCATTTTCTATAATTGAAGTCCTTGTTGCTTCGGTTCCAAGTTCCAGTCCCTCAAAAACCGCTTTATATTCCTCTTCGTCGTTTTCAGGATCATCCGAGCTTTTTTCTTTTCTGAAAGGATTTTTCAGGTAGTTATTAAGTGTCTCGACAGTGTAGTGCTTAGGCGGCGAAGTCATTTTTGACACCGGTTCAAACTTATGTTCCACCTTATCTCCCTTTTTGAGCGCCGGAAGGATCTTATCCTTTTGCACGGAATCGTCGTAAGCCATCCACCCCTTCTCCAAAATAACCGTACCTTTGAGAGTAAACATCTCTCCGCCATCGATATCCACGGTTATTTCAGTTTTGTTTGCGGTACACGGCAGCGAACAGAAAACAGCCGCAAACCTCCTGAAAACCGCCGAATAAACGAGATATTCACGTTCGGTAAGATCTTTTTTCCCGGGTATTTTATAGGTAGGGGTCAAAGCGGAATGCGCTTCGATTTTCGAATCGTCAAAGACTGTTTTATCTTCTCTCAGAGCAACCTGATAACCGAGTTTTGCTACATTTGCAATTATCTGCCGCATTTTATCCTTTTCTGCTGTGGCGAGGTATTCGGAATTGGTACGCGGATAAGTAAGGTATCCTCTTTCATAGAGCGACTGTGCGATGGACAGGCTTTCGTTCATAGTCATTTTGTATTTTTTTGACAAATAATTCTGAAGCTTTGTCAGGGAATACAGTTTACCGGGACCGATTTTTGACTTTTTACTCTTCACGGAAGTAACTACTGCCGGAAGAGAATTATATTTTTCGCACAGAGCCTCCGCCTTTTTTATCTCATTTTCAGAAAACCTTTTAGCAGAAATAAGCTCGACCGTTTCTTTGCCGGTGCTTTCCTTGCTTTCAAGCGAAAAATATTTTTCCGGAGTAAAATTTTTTATTTGCATATCCCTGTCGTAAACCGCTTTTACTATCGGGACGATAACTCTGCCGACTCTTAAAAGCATACCGCTTCTGAGAGTTGCATACCTGGTCAGATTTGTTCCGTAAAGCCAGTCGATATAGGTACGGGCAAATCCCTCAGAAGCGAGATTTTCATATTCCCGGGAATCTTTAAGACCGTTTAGTGCCTGGCGTATTGTTATAGGCGTCTGATCGGGCAACCATAGTCTTTTCAATGATTTTTCGGTTTTGCCGAGTGATTTTGAAATGCAGAGCCGCACGATTATCTCGCCCTCTCTGTCGGCGTCTCCGGCGTTTATTATGGTGTCGACGTCATCCCGGGCACAGAGCGACCTGATGATTTCAAACTGTTTTGCCGCGCCTGCGTCCGTTTTCAGCATGAACTGAAACTCATTGGGAAAGCAAGGAAGGTTGTCCATTTTCCAGGCGCTTTTGCTACCGTCTTCTTTACCTGCGGTGTAATATTCTATATCGGCGAGCGAGAAAAGGTGTCCGTAAGCCCAGGTGACAAAATATTCACGATCAGAAAAAAAACCGGGATTTTTCCGCATTGCGTTCCCAGTTTTACCGCCTATGGCGTCGGCAATATTTCTTGCCAGGCTCGGCTTTTCCGCTATTATCAGTTTCATAAATTATCCTTTTCTGACGTTGTTGCAAATTTTACCGTAATATAAGCCCCGTATTAACTAAAAAGCACGCGAGAAATCATATCCCTGATTTCTCATCAGCTGAATAATCGGCATATAGCTGTCGCCTGCGATGATAAAATGTTCTATGAAATGCTTACCGAAAGGCGCTGTGAGAGCATAGAGCTTTTCGGTAAAGTAAATATCATTTTCAGACGGATAAGGTTCAGCCCCCGGATGATTGTGAAGAAGAATAAACCCGGAACTGCGATACCGGAACAGCGCACTTCCGAGCATTTCGAGATTAACGCCTACCTGACACGCTGAGCCTTGCGCGAGTTCTTCAAAACCGAGCATACTCATATTAGTGTCAAGCAGCAGTACAGAGTAGCTCTCCCTTGTATCTTTGATAAACCGGTATACACAGTATTCCGCAATGTCATCGACGCTTTCGAAGCGCTTGCCGCCTTTAAGTTTATCCATATGATAGTAGAGGCTTATATCCGGTATGAACTTTACTATCGAAGCCGTGAACTTGTCTGTACCGAGTGCGTCCGCGATATCGGCAATATCCGCCTCCATTGCCGAGGAGACAGAGCCGAATCTGACAAGAAGCCTGCCGGCAAGCATATTTACATCTGATTCGGGCATAACGTAGGAAAGCAAAAGCGCCAGAAACTGGCGCGGTTCAAGTCGGGAAATATCATTTCCCGACAGCAGTGACGCAATAAGCTCTGAATTTCTGTTGATTTCATTCACCTCATTAAAGCGTTGAGATACGCCGGCGGTTTCAAGCGGGATATCCTGCGCAGCGCTGACAGAGTTTTGCCGGATCGCCCGGCTGTTTATTTCATTTCGTAAATATTATACACAATGTAAGTCAACAAAAACAGTATACCGAAAACCAAACCAATTACGTTCAGGATGCAAGCGGTTTTGATTTTTGCGTTTTCCTCATCGTCGGTTTTGGAGTTACGTGCGAAAATGGTAAGCAACAGCGACGCACCTCCGAAAAATGCTCCCACACTTACGATTCCGATAAGCACCGTTATCAGTGAAAAAACGAGTGAGCCTTTTCTCATAGGTCTTTGCGGATTTGTCAGCGGGTATTTGTTTCCCTCTTGTCCGTAACCGTTCTGATCATTGCCGTACTGACCGTAGCCGCCCTGTCCGTACCCGTTTTGACCGTTTCCGTACTGACCGTAGCCACCCTGTCCGTAACCGCTCTGGTTATTGCCGTTCTGCCCGTAGCCATTCTGACCGTAGCCGCTCTGGTTGTTACCGTTATGTCCGTAACCATTCTGACCGTAGCCGCTCTGGTTATTCCCATTCTGTCCGTAACCTTTTTCATCAGAATGCATATACCCACGGGCATGTCCGCGGACATGCCCGCAATACGGACATTCAGGGAGATCGTC
>CALWJW010000127.1 GCA_944381095.1 uncultured Clostridia bacterium
TTTCTGTTTCAGTTCCGCTTCAATTTCTCCGTAATCCGCTGAAATTTTTTCAGGCTGCACCGAATCCGGATCAAAAGCCGGCATCGGAGTTTTTTCGATTCTATCCGCCTCGTCAAGCGCTTCGGATATTTTTTCTCTGCGGTTTCTGAATATTTCGACAATTTTTTTACGTCCGAAAATAATTATGAGTGCCGCAAGTATGAGAAAATTGATGATTCTGTATATTATTTCTTTCATAATCTGTCCGCCAGTGACAAAAATCCCTTTACAAATTCTTCTGCCAGTACATCCGACCGGCTGTCGATTGCAGATATCATTTCGCTTTTTTCAATGTTCAGCTTTTCAGCATACAGACTTACGTTTTTTTGTTTTGTTTGATTACGTTCAATAAGACTGGACTCTGCCTCTTCTCTTTTCAGTTGTTCGGAGCTTTCTTTATCGTTACGAAGTTTTTCCGTCTTTTCTTCCAGCAATCGGATTTTTTCTTTTTCGATCCGCTCCTTCTCTTCTTCAATTTGCTGTCTTTTCATTTCAGCTTTGTCGATTTTTTTCTGCCTCTCATCCATAAATCTGAGCATTGGTTTCAGAAGGAGCCTGTCCAGAACAAGCATCATAAGAAGAAAACAAATTACAGTCCAGACAATTAAAGAAAGCTGTATCTCTATCATTTCATTATCTTCTCCCTTTTTGCTGCTGTTGTTATACCTTTGCAACCAGCATAAAAGCTATAAGCAATCCGTAAATTGCCATAGCCTCCATTAACGCCAGTGATATTATCAGAGTAGATCTGATCTGTTTTGCGGCGTCCGGCTGTCTTGCTATGCTCTCCATAGCTGCTTTTGCCGTAAGTCCCTGCGCAAGCGCCGGGAAAAAAGTGCTGAATGCCATCGTTATGGCGGCTGCTATTGCGATAAGTCCCTGTGTCATGATTTCGTTCTCCTTAAATACTTTATGATTTATATTTTTTGGTTTTCAGATTCGAAGATTATAGATATCCTACTCGCCTGATGATCTCACACTTCCTTAGTTACCTTTTCTGCGTTCTTTAAAACCTTACGTTGCTTTTTATGTTTGATTTTGTCAGGCTTTTCAGCAGGTATTTCAATTTCTGTTGCTTCGTCAAGATATATCGATACAAGCATAGTAAAAACAACCGCTTGAATTGCGCAGAACAGTACAGACAATCCCATCATGATAACAGGCGCTCCTATCGGTAATATATTGTACAGCTCATCCGTGACTGTTTCCTCGCCGAAAATATTTCCGAAAAGTCTGAGTGCTAACGAAGCCGGCTTTATGAATTCATCAAGTATCAGTAGCGGGAGCATAAAAAACACCGGGCTGACAAAGCGTTTGAAATAATTTTTTACTCCGGCTCTTAATCCTGCCGCCTGAAGGAAAATAAAAGCCATCCCGCCAAGCGCAATACCAACCGAAAGCGAAGCAGTTGGAGCTTTAAGATATGGTGTAATACCTACGAAAGGCAACAGACCGGAATAGTTGGACAAGATTATGAAAACAAAAAAAGTTGAAAGATATTTAAGATATTTCCTGCTTCTTTCCTTTCCCAATACTTCCATAAAAAAGTTGTCGAGATATTCAACCGCAAATTCAATGACATTTTGGAAACGTCCGGGCTTTTCTTTCAAATTACGCGTTACTATAATCGAAATGACAGCTAATGCTGCAATTAAAGCCAGCATTACTATTACTTCACCTGTAATATCAAAAACTCCGAAAATTCTCAATAAAACCTCGGATTTTTCACCCATTTTTATCTTCCTCCTTTTGCCTTGTATTGCTTTCATTTGTATCTGAATCAATTTTCGAAGAAATTTTCAACAATCTGAGCGTGGTAAAAACTATCATAACCGTAATGCCTATCACAGCACCGAACAGCATTGCGATCCGACTGAAAGGTGTAAGCGGGGCTATAAAATAGACCGCAATCAAAAATATCAGCGCAATAAACTGATGAATAATATTGGCTCCTACCATAAAATCAGGTTTTTTTCTGATAAAGCAGCACGAAATGCGATAATCAATCAGTCCAATCACCAGTCCCGACAAAAATGCGACCATAAATCCCAATAAATTCATTTGTATACTCCTGACAATTCAAGGTAAAATTCCGTATGCAAATATGCCCAACACACCGGAAAAAACAATCATCATTATCGCCGAGAGGGATTTTTTCCTTAACTTTCTGTAAAACAATGACGCGACGCGCAGCATAAAGAAAATAGCCAATGCCTTGAAATCCGGAACAAGCGAGCTTTCAAAATTTTTAAAGTCAAATATTACCGAAGCGAACATAGTAACAGATGTGCCGATAATAAGAGCGATAATCGCCGGCCGGACTCCGCCGAGGAACGCCTTGACGCCGCTGTATTTAAGAAAATTACTTACCAACGCGGTAATTATCAGAACAATTATAAAAGACGGCAAAATTGCTCCTAATGTAGCGCAGAATGAACCGAGTATTCCAGCTTGAGTAGATCCGATAAATGTTGCCATATTAACTGCAATCGGTCCCGGTGTAGATTCGGATACAGCTATTAAATTCAAAAATTCTTCTTCGCTCAGCCATCCCTGTTCAAGCACTTTCTGGCGGATCAAAGAAATCATCCCATATCCACCGCCGAAAGAAAATGCTCCTATTTCCAGAAATGTCAGAAAAAGCCGAAGGTATATCATTTGTCCTCACCTTTTCTATCCGACACGATTTTTTTCAGGAAGTTAACAAATACACCGACTGCTCCGCTGATTAAAATATACACGGCAGTTGAAAGATTAACCGCAAAAACAGCCATAAACAACATAACTGACAACGTCGTGAAGAAAACGATGTAAGTAAAAATATCCTTTTCTACGGTTTTGAGCATTTTAAATCCGGCAGTAAAGATAAGATAAATTACACAAACTTGAATGCCTTTAAAAGCGAACTGAACCATTTCAAAGGAAAGAAAAGCATTGAAGAAAAGGGAGACAACATAAATAATAGCGAAAGACGGAATACAGACTGATACGGTAGCAATCACTGAACCCGATACACCGGCTATTTTATAGCCTATGTAAGTCGAAGAATTTATTGCTATTGACCCGGGAGCAGAGCCGGCAACGGCAGTCATATCAAGAAACTCATCCTTTGAGATCCAGCTTCGCTTTTCCGTAAATTCATTTTCGAGTAAAGCTATCATCGCATAGCCGCCGCCGAAAGTAAAAAGTCCCACTTTAAGCATTGCCGTAAACAGTGCGTATAGTTTTAAAGCTTTGCTTTCACCATTATTCTTCATTATCCCTCACACATCTTAATTTCCATAACGCAATAATTGTAGCACTTGTTGATAATTTTGTCAATTTTTATATTTAAATAGCGGTATAAAATAATTATATAATCCGGAACACATTTAATAAAGTCTTTTCTAACTGTGTGTTCACTAAAATCGCAATCACTTAAACACAAATAATTTTACCATTAAATTTTGATAAATTTAACGCTTTTTTATTAACTTTTTGACCTGCAAACAATTGAAAAAATTTTTCAGGAAATAAAAATTTGTTTTTTTATAATTTGCTATTGATTTTTTTATCTGTTTGTGTTATACTACCTTTACTGTTTGATTGTACTGGTTTTCTGAATTTATGTTATTTCATTCAACCCGACCTATACTTTGGTGTTGACAATCAACTCAGGTATCAGCTCGGAGGGATATCGAAGCGGTCATAACGAGGCGGTCTTGAAAATTTGCGATCCATGCGGACGCAAAAACCTTGAAAAGCCTTGCAACACCTGACTTTTTCGGCACTCCGAAAGCAGCACCAAAGCGCATTTCTAAAAGAATTTCTAAAACAATTGAATATCTGATGATTTCTGTCGAAAGACAGTTTCATATACGGAGAGGTATCGAAGCGGTCATAACGAGGCGGTCTTGAAAACCGTTTGGGGGCAACCCCACAAGGGTTCGAATCCCTTCCTCTCCGCCA
>CALWJW010000128.1 GCA_944381095.1 uncultured Clostridia bacterium
GCCACCAACGTTCACTATAAACCGTTGCCGATGCATACCGCATACAAAGCTCTTGGATTCGACATAAAGGATTATCCAAAGGCATACGAAAAGTACAAGAACGAAATAACTCTGCCTCTTCATACTTTGCTGACGGACGAAGAAGCGGATTATGTTATCGAATCGTTCAAAAAATCTGTACAAGAGGTCGTTTATGCAAAATGAGGAAATCAAAGATAAAGTGTTAGCGGATGCTACGGCGGAAAATAAGGCAGCGGAAGAATCTGCCGCAGTTGCCGCCTCGGAACACGATGAAGAAATCGCGCAGGTCAACGCAGAATCGGATTTCGACTCACTTTTAAGGAAAAAAAAGTTTTCTCTTTTTCTAAAGCGTTGTTTCGACATAACGGCGTCGGCATTCGGATTACTGGTTTTGGCTGTCCCGTTTCTGATTATTGCGATAATTATAAAGGTTACTTCAAAAGGACCGGTATTTTTCAGACAGGTCAGAGTAGGAAAAAACGGTAAAGAATTCCGTATATTCAAATTCCGCACCATGGTCGCAGACGCAGAAAAAAAAGGAATGCAGATAACAGTCGGAGCGGACAGCCGCATTACCGGCATAGGCAAATTTCTTCGCAAAACAAAGGTGGACGAGTTGCCGCAACTCATAAACGTGTTTATCGGACAGATGAGTTTTGTCGGTCCGCGTCCCGAAGTGCCGAGATATGTCGCAATGTACAGCGATTATCAGAGAAACATTTTGAGAATAAAGCCGGGGATCACTGAATTGGCGTCGATAGTTTACAGAGACGAAAACGAGGTCCTTGCACAAAGCGAAGATCCTGAGAAGACATATATCGAAGATATCATGCCGAAAAAAATCGGGCTAAATATCGAGTATATGAAGAAGCTGGGTTTTTGGTATGACTTGAAGCTTATATTCATGACTTTTGCGGCGATATTGAAATAACAGGGAGTCGGAGATTAATGGAAAACAAAAAAACGGTATGGATAATAAATCACTATGCGCTTACTCCCGAGCAGGGCGGACTGTGCAGACATTATTATTTTGCCAAAGAACTTGAAAAAAGAGGTTACAACGTCAGGATTTTTACTTCCAGCGCGATTCACAACACTGAAATAAATATGATTTCGGACGGAGAAGGATTGTTTAAAGAAGTGCCTTACGACGGGATAAAATACACTTATATAAAATCTCCCCAGTATAAAGGCAACGGCATAAGCAGAATAAAAAATATGTTGGGATTCGCTTTCGATATAAGAAAGATATGGAAAGAATATTCTTACGAAAAACCAGATGTGATTTACACTTCTTCTCCCGATATATTTACGGCATGGAGAGCGGAAGCTTTTGCAAAAAAACATAAAATTCCTTGCGTTGTAGAAATCAGGGATTTATGGCCATTGTCTATTGTGGAGTACAAAAATATTTCTCCGAAAAATCCGGTCATCATCGCTTTGTTCATGCTTGAAAAACGCATTTATAAAAAGGCGGATTCGCTGATCTTCACGATGCCTGGCGGCAAAGATTACATCACTGATAAAAAATGGCAAAAAAGCGTGAGCGCAGATAAAATATTCAATGTGAATAACGGTATAGACATTGCATTGCAGGAAACGCAGAAAACGGACTATTTTTACGAGGATGCAGATCTTTCGGACAACGGAAAGTTCAAAGTTGTTTATGCCGGATCTATCAGAACAGCAAATTCGATAGGAACGCTAGTAGAAGCTGCAGAATATTTAAAAGACTATAAAGACATAGTTTTTTATCTCTACGGTAAAGGCTCGGATAAAGAGTATTATGAAGGATATTGTGCAAAAAGAAATATAGCATCGGTAAAATTCAAAGGATACGTTGATAAAAAATATCTTGCAAGCATTTTAGAAAGAGCATCTCTTTGCATCTTGACATACAAGAACGTAAAAACGTGGAAGTATGGAGGAAGTCAAAATAAAATGTTTGATTATATGAATGCAGGAAAGCCGATTTTAACAAATATAAAAATGGGGCATTCAGTTATTGAAAAATATGATTGCGGTGTAGAATTAGACACAGATGATTCGGAGAAATTGGCAAAGGCAATTTATGACATATATTCTATGCCAGCAGATAAATATTTGGCTGTTTGCAAAAACGCAAAAGAGGGCGCAAAAGATTTCGACTATAAAGTCCTTACTGACAAGCTTGAAGAAGCGATAAATTATGCAATAAACGCGAAGGAGAAAAATTAATGCAGTTTATAGATTTAAAGAAGCAATATCAGGTATTGAAAGAACAGATCGACAAAAACGTTGTTACGGTAATGTCTGAAGGCCGTTTTATCGGCGGATCTGAAGTAAAACAACTTCAAACCGAACTTGCAGAGTATTGCGGGGTTAAATATTGTCTCACTTGCGGCAACGGTACGGATGCGCTCACCATTGCGCTCAGATGTCTCGGTGTCGGAAAAGGCGATGCGGTATTTGTTCCTACATTTACCTTTTTTGCCAGTGCGGAGACCGTAGCGCTTGAAGGTGCGACTTGTATTTTTGTCGACGTTGACGAAAGGTCGTTCAATATGGACGCGGCAAAGTTGGAAAAAGCTGTCGGTGAAGTGATAAAAGAGGGCAAGCTGAATCCGAAGTGCGTAGTTGTTGTAGACTTGTTCGGACAACCTGCGGACTTCCCGTCGATCAGAAAAGTTACAGATAAATACGGTCTTAAGATAATTGAAGACGGAGCTCAAGGTTTCGGCGGAAGCATAAACGGTAAAAAAGCCTGCTCATTCGGAGATATTTCCACAACTTCTTTCTTCCCTGCAAAACCGCTCGGTTGCTACGGAGACGGCGGCGCAATTTTTACCGACAACGAAGAATATTTTCAGCTTATGTCCTCATTGGCGGTTCATGGAAAAGGAAGTTACAAGTACGACAACGTGAGAATCGGTTACAATTCCAGACTCGATACCGTTCAGGCTGCGGTGTTATTGCCGAAACTCGACGCGTTCAGAAAATACGAACTAAAAGACAGAAACATTGCTGCGGCAAAGTATACTGAAGCGCTTGAAAACAAGTTTGTTACTCCTTTTGTTCCTGATGGATTTGAAAGCAGTTGGGCGCAATACACACTTATATTGGAAAGCGAGCAGCAGAGGGATATGATCCAGGCTTCATTAAAGGAAAAAGGAATACCGACAATGGTTTATTATCCTATACCTATGCATAAACAGACTGCTTTTAAAGGTTACGATTTCAATCTTGACGATCTTAAAGTCGCAGAAAGTCTGTGCGGCAGAGTTATGAGTATCCCTATGCATCCTTATCTTGACGACAATACAATTGAAACCGTTGTCAAGGCGTTAAATGAATGTATTTGAAAGGCAGTTTAATATGGAAAAAGATTTTTTCGTACATGAATCCAGTTATGTGGATGAACCTTGTAAAATAGGCAAAGGAACAAAAATATGGCATTTTTGTCATATTATGAAAGATTGCGAGATAGGGGAAAATTGCAATATCGGACAAAACGTGGTTATTTCTCCCGGCGTAATTTTAGGGAAAAACGTAAAAATACAGAATAACGTTTCTGTATATACAGGTGTCAAATGTGAAGACGACGTTTTTCTCGGACCGAGCTGTGTTTTTACGAACGTAATAAATCCGAGAAGCCATGTTAGCAGAAAAAGCGAATACAGAGATACGATTCTCGGTAAAGGATGCAGTATAGGTGCGAACAGCACTATAGTTTGCGGTCATAATATCGGTAAGTATGCATTGGTCGGGGCAGGCAGCGTAGTTACAAAGGACGTGCCTGACTATGCGTTGGTAAAAGGCAATCCTGCCAGAGTAAGCGGATACGTTTGTAACTGCGGAGAAAAGCTGACTTTTGAGAACGGACAAGC
>CALWJW010000129.1 GCA_944381095.1 uncultured Clostridia bacterium
AATCTGTTTAAGATATATGCCCACAAGCGCCGATTGCCAGTCGTTGGTATGGATTATATCTGGAAAGAAACCGACTTTCGGCAGCATATCAAGTACCGCTTTTGAGAAAAATGCGTAACGTTCCCCGTCGTCGTAGCTGCCGTAAAGAGTCGGTCGATTGAAGTAATATTCATTGTCCACGAAATAAAATGTAACTCCGTTGTAAACTGTGGAATGAATTCCGCAGTATTTGTTTCTCCATGCGAGTTTGACGTTAAAGTCACAAATATATTCGATATTGTTGAATTTTTGTTTTATTGAACTGTAAAACGGTATGACCACCCGCGCGTCGACGCCTTTTTTTACAAGAGCGGCAGGAAGCGATCCTATAACGTCCGCCAGTCCGCCGGTTGAAGCAAACGGAAGAGCCTCGGAAGCGACAAACAAAACTTTAAAATTAACAGGCATTGTAAAACCTCACTTTGCAAGTAAACTGAAAAATGTCTGAACAATAGTTTCAGATCATTCTGCCTTTGTCGATGTAGAAGGGGAGTGTTTCGTGGCCGGAAAGAATTCTTCCGTCCCTGATAACGGCATTTTTATCTGTGACAACACAGTTGAGAAAAGCGTTGTCGCTGACGATCGTATCCTGGAAAAGAATGGAGTTTTTCACAACTGCGCCGTGTCCGACCTTAACGCCTCTGAAAAGTATGCTGTTGTCGACCGTTCCTTCAATTATACAGCCGTCAGCGATAAGAGAATTGGAAACGGAAGAGCCGTGAACATATTTTGTGGGAGCAGAGTTTCTGACCTTTGTGAATATAGGACGGTTTTGTACTTCGAAGAGATTCTTCCTGATCTCGTTATCGGAGAGAAGAGACATGCTGGTCGCGAAATAATTTGAAAATGAAGTTATCTTAGCGCTGAATCCTGAATAACGGTATACCTTCATTTTCCAGTTTTTGACATGCCTGGCTATGATATCAAAGTTGAAGCTTGAATAACCGTGTGCCATGGCGTCGTTAACAGCCATGATAAGTACGTCACGCTTTATCACCCAGATATGCATACACGCGTCAAGCTGACCGGAAGGCATATTGTTTGGAGAATAGATATCGGTGATTCTGTTTTCGGAATCGGATTCTATAAGTACGTCAGATTCGGGATTGACTTCGGTGTGCGGGACGCGTTTTACGACCATAGTAATGTCAGAGTCGTAGCTGATGTGGTAATCAAGGAGTTTTTTGACATCTATATTGCATATAACGTCGCAGTCCGAAAGCACCACCTGATCTTCTTTTATGTGACGGATAGAATGTATTACACTGCAAAGAGCTTCAAGACGTGTGTTGTAAAGATTATTGGTGGAATTTGCGTAAGCCGTGATGTATGGAGGCAGAATTTTAATGCCTCCGGTTCTTCTGGCGAGATCCCAGTCTTTACCGGTTCCGAGGTGGTCCATAAGTGAATGGTAGTTGTAATGGGCGATAACGTTGATATTTGTTATTTCCGCGTTGACCATATTGGAAAGAGCGAAATCAATAAGACGGTAACGGCAGGCGAACGGTATTGACGCCATAGTGCGCTGTCTGGTCAGTTCGGAAACTTTATTGTCATGAAGATTTGAAAAAATTATACCGGCAGCATTCATAGTAGATACATTTTCCTTTCTGAAAGATTTTAGTCGTGCTTATTCAGTGAAGAAGCGTTTACCATATCGCCGACAGCGATTTTGTCTTCCTTGGTTATTATCAGGTTGCTTCCGATAACGGTTATGGCTTTGGCGCTGTCCTTTGGGGCGCCGATATGAGCACCGGAAGAAATTACGGTATCGTTGTCGATGATAGAGTATTCCACTGTTGCGCCGTCTTCGATGACGACGCCCGGCATTATCACGCTGTCGGTAACCGTTGCGTTTTTGCCGACGGTAACTGAGTTGAACAAAACGGAATTTCTGACTACTCCTTTGACGGAGCAGCCTTCGGTAAGAATAGAGTTGTCAACCACAGCGCCTTTTTCAATGAAGTGAGGAGGAGTCGGATTATTTCTGGAAAAGATACGCCAGTCTCTGTCATGGAGATTGAAAGCCGGCGCATTTCCGAGAAGATCCATATTTGCCTCCCAGAGACTTTGAATCGTTCCGACGTCCTTCCAGTAACCGGAAAAGTCATAAGCGAACATTTTCTCACCGGCAGCAAGCATTGCGGGAATAATATTTTTACCGAAATCATTTGAGCTTTGCGGGTCAGCTTCGTCGGCAATAAGGTAGTCAAAAAGTACTTTTTTGCTGAAAATGTAAATACCCATTGAAGCTTTTGTGCTTTTGGGGTTTTTGGGTTTTTCCTCGAATTCGTAAATCGAACCGTCCGGACTAGTGTTCATAATGCCGAAGCGGCTTGCTTCGGAGAGAGGTACTTCAAGGACCGCTATTGTACAGGCGGCGTTATGTTCTTTGTGATATTGAAGCATAGCATTGTAGTCCATTTTGTAAATATGGTCACCGGAGAGGATAAGCACATAATCCGGATCGTATCTGCTGATAAAGTTGATGTTCTGGTAAATTGCATTGGCGGTTCCTTTGTACCACGCAGCGCTGTCATGACCTTGGTAAGGTGGCAAAACGCGCACGCCTCCGTACACCCTGTCAAGATCCCAAGGTTCACCGTTCCCGATATATTCGTTCAGAACGAGCGGTTGATACTGTGTCAGCACGCCTACTGTTTCGATACCGGAATTTATGCAGTTTGATAGAGGAAAGTCGATGATTCTGTACTTTCCGCCGAACGGAACTGCCGGTTTGGCGGTTTTCTCGGTCAATGTATACAGCCGGCTGCCCTGACCGCCTGCGAGCAGCATTGCCACGCATTCTTTTTTCTTGAACATAATACCTCCGTCAGATTTTTTAATTTTTTTATTGAAGTTGAACGTTTTCAGAAAGTAATTTCTTTGCTGCTTCCCGGTACAAAGAATGCGGCGGAAAGCGGCGGGAGTGATATAGTGGCTTTTCCGTCTGACACTGTCAAGTCAGAGGGGAATCGGGATTCGCCTCCGAAAGGCTTGTCTTCCGTAAAGAAAGCACATTTCCAGATCAGATTACTCTTTTTGGTGCCGGATGCGGTGCCATAGCAAGTGATATCGTCGGGAATTGTGAGGGAATAATTGTTTATAAATGCTCCCGAATAGTTGAACACACATATGATCTTTTCATTGCGGAGCCCTGTTCTTGCGTAAGCGAGCAGATTAAGGTTTTCTTCGTCTGCCAGAATCCAACGGAAACCGTCCCAACTGAAATCGTCCTGCCAGAGAGCATTGGAAGAAAGATAAAAATGATTAAGCGCAGAAACGTAATCCTGCATCTGACGGTGTTTTTCGTAATCGAGCATAAACCATTCGAGCTGATTTTCGTAATCCCATTCACGGAACTGCGCGAATTCCTGTCCCATAAACAGCATTTTTTTACCGGGATGCGTCATCATGTTGGCGAGGAAAACACGCATACACCTGAACTTGTCCTCATAGCTTCCGGCCATTTTATCTATCAGTGATTTTTTTCCGTGTACCACTTCGTCGTGAGATACAGGGAGTATAAAATTTTCACTGAAAGCGTACATCATGGAGAAATTGAGTTTTGAATGTTTGTACTTTCTGAAAATCGGGTCCGTCGAGACGTAATCATACATGTCGTTCGCCCAGCCCATATTCCATTTGAAATTGAAGCCGAGTCCTCCCTTATCAGGGGGTGCAGTTATTGCTGCGAATGCGGTGGACTCTTCCGCGATCATCAGCACATCGGGATGCCTTGAAAGTATTTCACTGTTGAGTTTTTTGAAAAATGCGATGGCTTCAACGTTTTTGTTATCGCCGTAAATATTAGGTACCCATTCACC
>CALWJW010000130.1 GCA_944381095.1 uncultured Clostridia bacterium
CTTTTGCAGCAGACGTAACATTAACATCCGAAAAGCTTTTCGACAGAATTTTCTGCATTTCTTTTACTTTGTTTTCGTTATGAGTGGCAAGTATGATTTTCATGGTAGATCTCCGGCATTGTATTTTAAATAGAGATGTGCTGTCAGGTAAAAAGCCTGTATAGGTCTGATTTTCGTTTGTCAGTTTTCAAACAGAGCCGAAACGAACTCTCTGGCATCAAACGGTTGCATATCATCTGCTTTTTCCCCGACGCCGATATACTTGATCGGAAGACCGAGTTCTTTTTTGACAGAGAAGACGATCCCTCCTTTCGAGGTACCGTCAAGTTTTGTAAGCACGATTCCGGTTATGTCGGCGACGTTTTTAAATTCTTTTGCCTGATTTACGGCGTTTTGTCCCGTTGTGGAATCAAGTACCAGCAGAGTTTCTCTTGAAGCGTCTGGCAATTCTCTTGAAATGACGCGGTTGATTTTTGCAAGCTCGTCCATCAGATTTTTCTTTGTGTGAAGCCTTCCTGCGGTATCGACGATCACTACGTCACATCCTCTGTTTTTGGCGGCGCTGATCGCGTCGAAAACAACTGCGGCGGGATCGGCTGACTGCTGGTTGTGGCTTACAATGTCTGCTCCGACTCTTGCAGCCCAGATCTTTAACTGATCGACAGCTCCTGCTCTGAATGTATCTGCGGCGGCGAGCATTACCTTTTTCTTTTTCTCAGAAATCAGGTAATTTGCGATCTTTGCAATTGTTGTGGTCTTTCCGACTCCGTTTACGCCGACCACCAGTATAACGGACAGTCCGTTACCGAGGTTAAGAGGCTGCCCCTCTCCGATAGTTTCGGTGAGAATGTCGATCAGAGCTTTTTTAGCCTGACGCGCTTCCGAAAGTCCGTCAGTCGCTATCTTGTCTCTTAATTTTTCTATTATTTCCGAGGAAGTTGCGGCTCCGACATCTGCTGAAATCAGAATTTCTTCAAGTTCTTCAAGCATATCCTCGTCTATTGCGACAAAAGACTTGAAAAGACTGTCCATCTGGGCCACAACTGAATTTTTGGTTTTTGCGAGTCCTTTTTTTAATTTTTCAAAAAATCCCATGATATTATCCTGCTTTTTTATAGATTTGAGCTCCGTCGTCTCAAACGTTAACTTAGTGCTTAAAGACGGAGGAACGATAATTATATTTTTCTCGTACTCAGCATAAATTACATTCAGCATACTGAACGGGTATTTACAAATGATCGCAACAATTTCATTATTGCCGGATAATGTTGCTTTTAGTGCATGCGCCGGTTTAACGATGTAAAGTAATTTAAACGGTTAACGTAATTTTTAAAATAAAAATAATTTGACCTTTATCAGTCCTGACGGGTTAAAGTGATTTGACCGGCTGAGAGCAATCGGATATTATGTGAAAAAGTAAGATGTTCTCAGACCGTCCGGAAGTGCTGAAAGAAAGCACCGTAAATCAAAGCTTTACACCCAGCTTTGATTCCACCTCACTTACATTGAGTGTAAGCACTCTTGATATGCCGCGCTCGGCCATGGTCACCCCATAAAGGGTATCGGCGACTTCCATAGTGCCACGTCTGTGGGTGATAGTAATGAACTGTGTCTTATCGGAGTATTTTTTGATATAATTTGCAAACATTGCGACATTTACCTCGTCGAGAGCCGCCTCGATTTCGTCGAATATGCAAAACGGAGAGGGATTGACGTTCAGTATTGCAAAGAAAAGGGCAATACTGATGAATGCCTGTTCGCCTCCGGACAGCAGCGAAAGGTTTTTAATGATTTTGCCGGGGGGAGCAACGTTGATATCGATGCCGCAGTGAAGGACATCATCCGGATCGGTCAGCACAAGCTCGGCATTGCCTCCTCCGAACAGTTCCCGGAAAACACGTTTGAAAGCAATGTTTATTTCACCCATTACCTCAACGAATTTTGTCCTCATTTCTTTTTCGAGAATTTCTATTGTGTTTTCAAATTCTTTTCTCGATTTTGTAAGGTCGTCGAACTGCGTGCTCATTTTTTCGTACGCGGTCTTTGCCTCTTTGTAATCCTCAATTGATTTCGGATCGACCGAGCCTATGCCGCGCAGTTTGTATTTAAGTTCCTGAAGTTTTGAGGAAACTTCCGAGCGGTTTTGTTCAGTCACTTCCGGGTAACCGAGCTGCTGTGCTTCGGTAAAGCTGATTTCGTACTCGTTTCTGAGGTAATCAATATTTCTGTCATAATTACTGCGTAGAGCTTCAAGTCGGGATTCAAGTTTTACGTAGTCATTTGAAAGCAGTTCTCTTGAATTCATCATTTCTTGAAGAGACTTTTTCAGCGCGCTCATTTTCAGTTCTATTTCAACGCTTCGTTTATCTGCCATATCCCGTTCGCCGGTTAAGCTCGTAACCGAATCAGCGAAGTGCTGAGCATCGTCTGTGCGCCGCGCAATCTCTTCTTTTTTCTTCAATATCTCATCTTCGGAGTTTTTTATTGAAATTTCAGTTGCTCCGATATCGGATTCGCACTGATTCTTATCATTCTGAGCCATATCGAGTTGATTCTGCGCTGAGTCAACGTCCTTTTGCAGCTTAGCGCTTTTTACCGCAAGAAAATTTTCCGTTTTGTACTTTTCTTCCAGATTCTGACTGATTTTTCTGCTTTCGGCTTCGCGGTCGGATTTTTCAAGCTCAAGCTTGCTTATTTCTCCGGAAATTTCATTGATTTTTGAAGCGCATGAATCGGCGTCTTCTGCGTATCTGTCTTTGTTTTCCTCGATAAGTTTTATTTCAGATTTTGTTTTTTCGATCAGTTCATTTGCGGTAGCGAGCTGGGTTTCAAATGCTGTATACTGATTGCTGTCAGCCTGCGCAAGTGAGGATATAAGTTTAAGCTTCGCGCTCAGGTCGTCAGATTTACTGACAAGATCGGCTATTTTCGATGTAACATCGGAAAATTCTTCTTCGGCTGTCTTTTTTGCCTGCTCGGTTTTTATCCTTTCGGCATTGAGCCTTTCTATATTTGACGAGCGGCTGAGTACCCCTGATTCTCTTTTGGCTGTTCCGCCGGTGATAGAGCCGCCTGCATTGACGAGCTGTCCGTCTTTTGTGACGATCCTGAGACGGTATCCGAATGCTTTTGCCGTATCGTTGGCGTTGTCGAGATTATCAAAAACGACTGTGCGTCCCAGCAAATTTTCAACAACGCTGTAATATTTCTTTTCGTATGATACCAGTTCTGAGGCGATTCCTATGTATCCCTTGCGCCTTTCGAGAGATTCACGGCTGACGGGAAGGGAAGAAACCTGCATTGTATTTAATGGATAGAAGGTGGTCCTGCCTGCATTGTTCTGTTTGAGCCAGAGAACTGCGGCTTTTGCCGCGGAATCGTTTTCCGTTACTATATTCTGTATATTGTTTCCGAGCGCTGTTTCTATCGCGAGTGAATACTCGTTTTTTACACTGAAAATATGTGAAAGCGGACCGATAATACCCTGTAACTTTCCTGATTTCGAAGCGTTCATAAGGGCCGAAACGCTTTGCGGATAGCCTTCAAACAGCTCGTCCATACGCCGCAGGGAATCCAGTCTTGTGCGAATGTCTCTCAGGTCGCCGGCAAGAGAAATAACGGTGTCGTTCAGTTCTGACTGTTTTTTTCTCAGCAAATCGGTTTCTTTGATTATACTTTCCTCTGATTGCTTCAAAGACTCGGTTTTCTGCTGATAATCGTCAAGTCTTTTTTTGTATTTAAGCAGTCCTTCATTGCAGGAATCAGTGGACTTCTGAGTTTCATTCAGCTCTGTTAAAAGCTGATTTTTTCTTTCAAGACC
>CALWJW010000131.1 GCA_944381095.1 uncultured Clostridia bacterium
GGCTCGGCACTTTTCCATTCGGAAATCTTTTATCAGGGTCGGGTCCGTTCATGATTTTTATCCTCCGTTTTCGCGGGCTGCTGCCTATATTATAAGTATATCAAAAAAATTTGCCGGTCGCAAGGGGTTCGTTGTCGACGGCTCTGCATTATTTCCGTTCGAGACAAACCAACGTCTCGACGTGAAAGGAACGTGGGGACTTTTTCAGCTTTATGGCAAATGCATTTGATAAATGGCTTGATTTTAACTTTCGGGATCGCTCCCGGATTGTTTTTTCTGGCGGTACGCCCAGAATTTGTTTATAACAAAGTTAATGGGTACGTTTACGAAAATATTAAGTATGGGTGCGATGTAGACCGCAGTCTGATGATTATCGATAACCAATCCAACCCTAAACAGGAGATCCGTGATAAAAAATGTAAAACGCTCTATCTTGATTATATCAATCCAAAGAATAAGCAGCAGGTTGTTGATCAAAAGCCCTGTAAAAGCGTATGCGATATAAGTTTTGATAAGGACCTGCCACCAGCGGCGTTTTTCAAGCGTCTCGTCCTGTTTGAAAACGAAAATATTCTGAAGGATGTAGGCGTTGAGAACGCTGATGATAAATGCCGTAATGCTTGCCACCAGGTAGTGAGCTCCGAGGGCGACGCAAATCATGTAAACGACCTGGGATATCAAGGTGTTGGTAACACCTACAAGTCCGAATTTTATAAACTGTTTCAGTGACTCTTTTTTCATTTTTTGATTCCGGGTTTGATCGTTGCCGCTCCTTTCTGAGAAAATCCCGCTATGCAGACGCCCGCAGTATCTTACCGTAACGAAGCCGAAAAGTAAGATAAGCCACAGTTTCCGGTCGGTTTGTGAAGTTACCCGCAAGGAAGCGGTAAACTTAATCCTCAACACTTTCAGAGCTGTCATTAAGGCAGTCTTTTTTTTCGGCAGGTGCAACCGTGCTGTCGAAATTCAGGCGTTTTTCTTCAATGACAAGAGGCCGCTTCATAATTCTTGAATTGATGTTAAGTACATATTCACCGAGCAGTCCTATAAAGAACATCTGGATACCGCCGATAACGAATACGCCGATAAGTATGGGAGCGTTGCCCATAGCGAAGCTGTCCCAGTAAATGAGTTTGAGCACAAGGTAAACAAGACCTATAACGACGCTGACAAAGGAGGTAAGGAACCCTATCAGCGTAGCGATCCGCATACCGATCTTTGTGTATGAGGTGAAACTCAGCATAGCGGCATCATACAGGGTGAAGAAATTGTTATGAGTTTTACCTGCTCTGCGTTTTGCCTGTTCATAAGGAATATCTTTGCGGCGGAAGCCGAGCTCTGCAACTATACCGCGAAGGAAGGGCATAGGATCGTCGAGCTCTTTCAGAACATTTATAAAGGAGCGGTCATAGAGTCCGAAGCCGGTGAAATGTTCGATCTGTTCGACGTTTGACATTTTCTTTATTACTTTGTAGTAGCACGTGCGCAGAAACCGCATTATCGGGTTTTCCTTGCTTGTGGTCTTTATGCATGAAACGATTTTGTAACCGTCTTCCCACTCTTTTACAAGCTTCGGTATCATTTCGACGGGATCCTGAAAATCGGCGCACATGAGTATTGTGCAGTCGCCGGTCGTCTGCAACATTCCGTAAAACGGAGAATTGAACTGACCGAAATTTTTGGCGTTGAAAATTGCCTTTATTTTTTCGTTCCGACTGCAAAGCTCAGTCAGCTTTTCACGTGTGGTGTCTTTTGAATCGTTGTCTATGAAAACAAGTTCATAGTCGTAATCCGAGAGCGCCGTGAGTTCTTTTATTATCGCTTCCGAAATCGGGATAACGTTTTCTTCTTCGTTGTACGTGGGTACAAGTACGCTTATCTTTTTCATATCTGTCCTTTCCTGTATCTTCTTAAAACGTTGGATTTTTTCCGGAATACTGAAAAATATCGGTTTTATTCTATTTTATTCTATGGTTTGGAAGTACGCCGGCAGTTTTCAGCTATTGATCTCTGCATGAAAATGAACTAATTTGATAGTTCGCTGTCAGGCATCTGCGGAAACCGGCTGAACGTCAAGCGCGGGTTTGATGTTTAGGGGTATCGGCGGTCAGCTTTATACCTTCGGTAAAGGAGTATTCGGGGCGGAAGCCCAGATCCCTTTCAAGCACGGCAGTGTCAGCCCCGAGATACATTACCTGGTCCTCGGCATAAGGAATTTTTCCGAAATCGAGGCGTGCTTTTCCGTTCAGAATGCGTCTTACTTCTTCGATATAATCTTTAAGCGGCCGTATCTGCCCGCTGCCGAGCGGGTACACCGCTCCGTCCTTTCCTTTGAAGTACATCAGCATAAGAGCCGTTGCCGCGTCATAGGAAAAAAGGTAGTCCCATAACTGCTGACCTTTCGTCAACGGGATATCACGTTCTTCCGGCAGATTGCGGATAAGTGAGGATATAAGCGTATTTTTTCCGTCGTTCGGTCCGTACACACTCAGTATCCTTGCCCATATGTGGCGGATACCAAGCTGAGCGCAAAGCTTTCTGCTCATCTGTCCGGCACACAGCTTTGCCATGCCGTAACCGTTTTCCGGAAAGCAAGGGGTGTCAGGTCTGAGCGGAGAGCTGTGACGTCCGTACTCCGCCTGACTGCCTGCACCGACAAAGCATTCACATTTCAAATTTGCGGCGGTATTGACAGCATTAAGGGTGTATCTGATATTTTCGGTCTGGGAAAGCATATCGTTTCTTGCCGCACCCGTTGTATTTTCCCATGCGAGGTGGTAAAAAACATCCGCATTACCGATAAGTCCGGGCAAAGTGTTTATTTCGCTCAGATCACAGTAAATTATTTCTGCTTCTGCGGGAACATTACCCGTTCTGGTTGAATTTTTTCTGCAAACAGCGTAAACCTTGAAATTATTTTCCGTCAGTTTTCTGCAAAGTGCCGATCCGACGGCCCCCGTAGGTCCGGTGACTACCGCGGTTTTCATATCGCTATACTCCTGATTCCGTGTAAATTGAGTTTACTTATTCTGATATTAACCGTCCACTGTCGGGATAAACATATTTTTTTTCAGCTCTTCTCTGGGCAAAAAGGGCGCCAGATCTTCAAGCGGAGGACTTACAAGCGTACCGTCTTCAAGTCTCTTTGTACTGCTCTTGGGTTCCCAGACTTGCTCTGTATCAGTGAAGATCTCGCAGAATACCGCTCCGGTTATACCGAGGGCTTTCCCGACGATCTCATCTGCTTCGGCATTACTGTGCGCACAGAAATAGGGAAAGCCGAATGCTTCCGCTATTTTGCGGTAATCGGGAAAGGAGAGGTCGCCGGATTCCGGACCTATTCCCACTTTGCTGTGCTCTTTGAACAGATTGTTCTGTGTAAGTCTTATCGAGTGGTAGCCGTTGTTGTTTATAAGGAAAATTTTTATCGGGAGACGGTTGGTGATTACAGTTTGGAGTTCTTGCAGATTCATCATGATACTGCCGTCGCCTTCAAGACAGACGGTATCTCTTCTGCCGCCGCTGATACAGGTGCCTATTGCCGCGGGAAGTCCGTAGCCCATGGTAGCTATTGCGCTGTTGTTTGTCATACGGCTGCCTTTTTTTATCACAAACGCCTGATTCCCGACCACACAGCAGGCTCCGTTTGACACAGCCGTAAGGCTGTTTTCCGGAAGCTTTTCGCTCAGCAGTTTCATAAATGCGTAGACGTTTGCGCTCTTACCGTTTTCGGCGAGGTGTTTTTCCGACACCGTCGGGTACTGAGCTTTCCACCTGAGA
>CALWJW010000132.1 GCA_944381095.1 uncultured Clostridia bacterium
CGTGCATATAGCGGGGATGGTTGAAACAGTTGGCGGTACCCCACAAAAGCTTTTTACCGTTCTCATCCATGAGTTTTTTAATGAGTTCAGTCATTTTTACAAGATTTTCATTGGTTTCCGCGAGTGTTTTTCCTTCCGGTGCTATATCTCTGTCATGAAAACAGAAATAATCAACGCCGAGCTTGTTCATAAGCTCAAATGCTGCATAAGCTTTGTTTTCGTATATTTTGGCAGGACTTTTTCCTCCGAAGGTTTTATCGACTGTACCTCTTCCGAACATATCAGTGCCGTCACCGCACATTGTATGCCAGTAAGACAGCGCGAATTTAAGATGTTCGCGCATTGTTTTTCCTTCAATTACTTCATCCGGATTGTAATAACGGTAAGCAAACGGGCTGTCAGCTTTTTTTCCTTTGAATTCGATTTTCGGAACACCGGTAAAAAATTCTTTCATTTTCAAACCTCCATTTGATTTTGCGTTTTAAAGGATGCAATTCCGCCTTGGCATAGGTAAAACATACGTTGGAAGGCTATGAATTTCATTATCCTTATGACAATTATACAAAAAACGTGTTGCTTTTTCTCGCCAAATATGATACAATACAAGACAGAATTAGTCTTTTTCAGTTTTTCGGATGTTCAATTGTATTGTACGGAGGTTAAAATGTTTTACGAATCAAAACATCTTTTGAATCCGGAATATCAGATTTCGGAAAGAGGAAAGAATTTTTCATTTCCGCTTCATATACATTCGTGTTTCGAAATTCTGATGATAAAGAGCGGAAAAATGAAAATAACAGTCGGGAGCGAAAGCAGGACGCTTGAAAAAAACGACGCGGCGCTGATATTTCCGAATCAGATACACGGCATGCAGACAGAAGACGAAAGTGAGCATATACTTTGTGTATTTTCTCAGAAATTAGTCAATTATTTCAGCAAAAAAGTTCAGAATCTGCTACCGGTCAGCGGATTTTTCCATGTTCCGGAATTGGAGGCGCAGCTTTTTTCGGGCATCAGTTCAAAATCCGATATAAGCACCGTCAAAGGAACCTTGTATATTCTTTGCGGGATATTTGATCAGACGGCTGAATACAGACAGAGGGCAAATTCAGGAGAAGACAGCCTGCTTTACACTATCCTTGAATACATTGAAAAAAATTACAGCGGTGAATGCTTACTTAAAAATGTGATTGATTCAATTAAATACGATTACGCATATATATCAAAGTTTTTTAAGAAAAACATCGGAATATCTTTCAACGAATATGTAAACAGGCGACGGGTCAGTGAAGCGTGCTACCTGTTGAAGACGACAGACAAAAGTGTGCTTGAAATAGGTATGGAGTGCGGATACGATTCTCTCAGAAGTTTCAACAGGAATTTCCGCCTTTACCTTAATATGTCGCCAAGAGAGTTTCAGAAAAATACGGCTCTTTCTCTGAGCGGTATCTGATGTCAGTCATACACAAAAAGCCCCTTTGCGGTTTTTCCGTAAAGGGCTTTTCATATTTTCTGTATTATCGGACTGTCAATTATCTGTACAAACCTAAAAGTTGTTTATCTTGAAATCAAACAAAACCGGCAAGAAGTTCAGCAATTTCCTCTGCTGTTTCACGGCAGTCATTTTTTACCCATTCTGTTATTACAGAAAATGTACCTTTGAGATAAAACATCATTACATAATTCTTTTTCCAGTCCGCGACTCCGAATCTTCTGAGAATAGGCTCGAAAATTTCACTGTAAAGCTTTTGAAACGTGTTTTGAACCTTAAAAGTTATCGGCTCTTCGGCTGCCGCCACAAAAACTTTTTTGTTCTGTTTAACAAAATTCAGAAACGGAATGAGATACTGCGGAGTAAAAAGTTTAAGCTGTTGGAGAGGCATTTCTTCGATTTCCGATTTTCTGATTGTTGAATCGGAATCAAATTGTCTCCACATTTCTGTTGTGATGTAATTAACACTTTCCGAAAGCAAATCGCACAAATTTTCGTAATGCAGATAAAAGGTTGATCTGTTTACACCTGCTTTTTCACAAACCTCTTTAACTGTTATGTACTCGAATTTCTTTTTTTCCAGCAGCAAAAGAAGTGCCTTATCCATCAGACGCGCAGTATTTGCATATTTACTTTCAGACTTATTCATGAACATCTGTCTCCGTTAAATTTCGTTGTTTGTTATTTCAGTTGCCAGGCGTATTATATCCCCGGCGTATTTTTCTTTGCCTTTTTGCTTGATTTTTGTGTACAATGGGTAATTGACGCAGCAACCGACCAGCCCTGTTACACCCAACGCTGTTCCTGCAATAAACTGAAATATACTCTGGTTTCCGATGACATTCATCGACAGACACATTCCAAGTCCGAGTACAAGTGAAGAAAAAATTCCGAAGGAGTAAGTAAATACGTTTGCCGGCAATTTTGCCTTTCTGTCGAGCTTCCTGAGTGCGATTACTTTTGATGCGGTTTTTACCGAATATTCATTGGCAATTGATTCAGCATAGATTTTGTCAGTGTTCATAATAAAACCTCCGTGTGTTTTTTTGTTGATTTTATTATAAGCGTAATTTCTGCAAAAGTGAACGACAAATAAGGCTGTAAATGTCTATTTTTAAAATTTCCGGAAAAAAAGTCACTTTTTTAGTATGCGAGATGTTTGAAATATTATCAGTCGCGGTAAGTTAATATTCAAAATTTTAATTTCGTAATACTCGGGAATGTTCGGGTATTACGGCCTATTCGACGATTTTATAAACTGATTAAGTAAATGAAAAATCTGCGGTAGTGTTTGAAGGAACATTTTTTGTTCCGGTTTGTAGGGCAAATTTTCCGGACTACCATGTAATTGATGTCAGCCGTTGAAATTCGATTTTCCGAGGAGAGAAAAGGAGTTTTTGCTGAAACTGAGAAGTCCGTCGTTGCGCATTCTGCTAAGCTCAGCTGACATTGCGCTTCTGTCAACGGCAAGATAATCTGCGAGCTGTTGGCGGTTGAAAGGAATTGTAAATTTGTTTTTGCCGTTTTTCTTTGCTTGTTCCGATAGGTAGGAAATAAGCTTTTCTCTCGTGGTACGTTTTGAAATGTGGCTGATTTTCTGTACAAGCAACCTGTTTTTTTCTGAAACGACAGAAAAAAGATTCATGATCAAAGTCTGATGAGCCGCGCAGGCTTTTACACATGGCTTTAATATTTTTTTGTATTCCAGAAAAAGAACGGTAGAATCTTCCGACACGTAAACATCGTTTAATACCGGACCGCTGTTCTGATCGATATATGCTTCACCGAACATTTCCCCGGCACCGATACGGTTTACAATGGAACGGTTGCCAAGGTAATCGTCAAATTGTATGATCAGTTGGCCTTCTGTCAGTATACCGAGCTTTTGTACAAAGTCTCCCTGGTGAAAAATATATCCGCCTTTTCTGTAACTTTGCAGATTTGCACCAAGGCATTCAAGCATTGCTGTCAATTGACATTCCGGTATTCCGGAAAAAAGTTTGGTCTTATTCAGAATCTCGATATTTATTTTCATTTGCCGGCTTTCTGTTGTAAAAACAACCGATTGTTTTTTTGTATAATGTTATTATTCATTTACAGATGTTGCAAAGGAGAAAATAAAGAATGTTAAGAAAAATTATCAGGATCGATGAGGAAAAATGTATCGGAT
>CALWJW010000133.1 GCA_944381095.1 uncultured Clostridia bacterium
CCATGCCGAATTTTTCCGCTAGCATCTTATTTTTCTGTATCGTTACCAGGGTATCTTCTTTACCGTACACGTTCTTTATCTGAATATCAAGTTTGGGTCCGTAAAACGCCGCTTCACCCACTCCGACTTTATACGGTATACCGAGGTGTTCAAGGATGTTTTTCATTGCCGCCTGCGCCTCGTTCCACTGCTCTTCGGTTCCGATATACTTTTCCCTGTCATTTGGATCCCACTGTGAAAATCTGTAAGAAACATCATCGTACAGCCCGACGGTTTTCAGCATATAGATCGCAAGTTCAAGACATCCTTTGAATTCCTCTTCGAGCTGGCTCGGGAGGCAGATAAGATGACCTTCGGATATTGTGAACTGCCGTACTCTTATCAGACCGTGCATCTCACCGCTGTCTTCATTTCTGAACAGCGTGGAGGTTTCGTTATATCTGAGCGGAAGATCCCTGTACGACCTCGCTTTATTCAGATAAGCCTGGTACTGGAAAGGACAGGTCATCGGTCTGAGTGCAAAGCACTCCTTTGTCTCATCATTCGGATCGCCGAGAACAAACATCCCGTCAAGGTAGTGATCCCAGTGTCCTGAAAGCTTGTAAAGTTCACGTTTCGCCATATACGGCGTTTTTGTCAGTTGCCAGCCGCGTTTCTCTTCCTCATCCTCTACAAATCTCTGCAAAATCTGCACTATCTTCGCTCCCTTAGGCAGAAGCACGGGCAGTCCCTGACCGATTATATCCACGGTCGTGAAAAGTTCGAGCTCCCTTCCGAGCTTATTGTGATCTCTCTTCCTTGCCTCTTCAAGCGCAGCAAGGTGCTCATTAAGCATTTCTTTCTTCGGAAACGCTACTCCGTATATCCTTTGGAGCATTTTGTTTTTTGAGTCGCCTTCCCAGTACGCTCCTGTTATCTGAAGTATTTTGAATGCTTTTACAAGTCCTGTGCTGTAAAGGTGAGGTCCGGCGCAGAGATCGATGAAGTCACCCTGTCTGTAAAAGCTGATTTCTTCCCCTTCCGGAATTCTGTCTATCAGCAATATCTTGTACGGTTCTCCTCTCTCCTCCATCAGCTTTTTTGCCGACTCTCTGTCAAGTGTAAATTTTTCGATTTTGCTGTCTGCTTTGACTATCTTTGTCATCTCGGACTCAATAACGGAAATTTCATCGTTGGTAAACGGCTTTTCTCTGTCAATATCGTAATAAAAACCTCTGTCCGTTGAAGGTCCTATCGTAAGTTTTGCGTCGGGATACAGATTCTTTACCGCCTGCGCGAGTATGTGTGACGCCGTATGCCAGAATACTTTCTTTCCCTCTTCATCTTCAAACGTCAGCGCCCTGACTTCATCGCTATCGGACACTTCCGCCGTAAGATCGCTTACCCTGCCGTTTACTGTGCATGCTATAAGATTTTTTCCTGCATTTCCGCTGCTTTTCAGTTTTTCATATGCGCTGCTCATATTCATTTCCTCCTTATTGCCGTCCGGGAAAAGAAAATCGCCCTGCTTTCCCCAACAATCTGTCGGGGTGCAAAGGACGACTTCACACGGTTCCACCCGGGCTTTAACTCTTTTTTCCTATTCTTTTGTCTCAGTTGAGGCGGTACCGGAAAAAACGTTTCGGAAGCGCTCTCAGCAGAATATATCTGCGCTTCTCTCTGTCTTTCCGCGTTAAACTTTCCCCGGCTTGTTCTCAACGGCTCCGAAGACTGCAAGAATTTGTTACCTCATATTTTGTAAAATAATATTGACTTTTCGGTTTTTTTGGTGTATAATTAAGTAAATGTAATACTGCACTTCTACAATAATTCCCCGGAGCATACCTATATTAGCACATTGCGCTTATTTTGTCAAGTGATTTTGAAAAATCGCCGGGACTTTTTGTTCCTGCGACTACCGAAAGGAGCGTTGCTGATGCCGGACTACTTGTCTGTTTTCACCGGCGGATTGATAAGTGATATCCACAACAGCTATATCGCAAAAGAAATCGCGTCCCTAAACAAATTGACTGAGGATTACGGACTTACGCTTTCTCAGGAGGACTGCCGTGAAATTGCCGAAACAAGGGCGGAAATCCTTTCCGAGACCGAAAGGATCGAGGTCGGTACAGGCGCCGTCAGAAAAATAATCGAAGAATTCTGTGACAGCGGCTATGTCAGTCCTCAGAATTACAAGGACACGATTGAGGGTCTGCTCGAATGCTTCTACACCATCAAAAGCGAAACCGATGACCGCGCCGACGATGAAACGGTTATCGCTTTCCTGAAAGATGTTTTCGAAAACGACGCCGGCGGTGACGTTTCAAAAATCTATTCAAGCGTCGCTTTCGATGAATTTATAGCTTATTTCAACCGCTGAAAACGTCTCAATACCTTAAATCATTGTCGGAGGTCTTTTCCGACGCGAAAGGAACAAAATGAACCAGTTACAGAACTATAAGCATATCAGTGACATTATTGACAGATTCAAGCCGAGTAATTCAGATTATACTCTTTCGTTGCTCCGTGAAGCCGTCAGACTCGGCGTAATCGATGAGAACGAAGAGGCTGCTCTGAAATCCAAGCTGTTCGACGGACTTGCCGCTGTCATAGACGAATTCACGGAAGGAAAAAGCACCTCTTTGTCAAACGATAAGGCCAATGAATTGCTTTCTTCCCTCCTCTACAATATAGACGCTTATCTTATTTCTCTCAAAAATCCCGACAAAGCTCTGACGGAAGTCAGGGAAAAAACTGTCGGCTTCCTTTACGATTCCGGCGGAGTTGCTCTTAAACGCGTAATGGCGGACTGCACGGCGCTCATGTTCAAAAACAAGAAAAACAGGCTCCCCGGCGGAAGCGAAGATTACAACAAGGCTCTTGACGAGGATATAAGGGCGTTTTCAAAGGCTTACAGCATCAGGTTCGGCGCACACAGAAATCCGGTGATACCGAGATATAAAACCGCACTCTCTCCCAGAGGCACCGGCGTTGTCAGACTAAAAAAATATCTCACAAACCTTCTTGCAGAAAATCTTTTTTGCAGATGCTACGACAGCGAAGAGGTCAAAACCCTTATCGGCTTTGAAATGATGAGAGCCGAGGAAATGGAAAGCAACATCGGAAATCTCTATGTTCCTGTCCTCAGGTGCGCGATCATATGCCAGTTCCTTATGCCCGGAAATACCCATGTTCTCCTGAGTGAAGACGACGTGCGTAACGCCGAATCCCTTCTTGAAGATTATACTCCCGAAGAACTTCAGAAAATTTTTTCCTCGGCATTTTCAAGACTTCCTTCTGAAAATATGGAATACCACTCAAAGGTTTTCGAAAACGAACTGCCTCACCTCATTCAGAGCGTAAAACACAACAACCTCAAAACGCTTCTCGCTTATCTACCGAAATCCCAGCTTTGATTTTCCCGGATAAGAAACACGGCATCGTTTCAGGCATTTTTCAACATTTCAAGTTATATTCCGGCGGGCTTGTATCCATAATATGACCTCGCCGGAATATTTTATTACCGTCTCCCGGGCTTTTTAAGCCAAGACTTAATTCCGGTTTTCTCAGTTTAGGTTTGACTTTTAAGGCAACACCGCACAATTCTGACTGCGCAAATCTGCCGTCAGATTTTTCGTCAAACAAACCAAATTGACGCA
>CALWJW010000134.1 GCA_944381095.1 uncultured Clostridia bacterium
GTGCCCAAAGGATTTTTGTTTTTCTCACGTCTTAATGTAAATGACGGCATAAAGGACGGCGGGTTATTTCTGTCCGGCACGGAAGCACAAAACACATCCGTCTTGCCCTGAAAAAGAAAAAGCATAAGCTCAGCAGTTTGAAGTCGGCGTGTAAGAAACGCACCTGCTCCTCTGCTTTTGCTGTCATACTCATATCTGTAGCCGAGTTTACACAGTGTCTCCTTACCCTTTTCCGTAATTCTGATACTGATACCGTTTCTGCTCTCTCTCAGCTGACCTGTCATAAGCAAATAGGCCAAATCCTCTTTATTGATGCTCTTGCTTTTAATGGGAAGATCCCTGCACCACCCGCATAGTCTGAGAAGGTCTATTTCTGTATTGGTGTATAACAAAGAGCACTACCTCCCGTACCCGTGTAACATTTGCCGTTTTTTACTGCGCCAAAATACATATAAAATCCTTTAATAATGCGTGTTTTAAGGTTATGCGCTTTTTACGGAAATTAAAAAGCCGTTTTTCACCGTATTTTTTCAAAAGCGCACTACCCCAATTCCCCCGACAAGCGCATATCCGTAAATATTCCGGTCTCGTCATCGGGCAGCACATAGATATGGCAGCAGCTCTCCTTCCGCTGCTCTGTAAAAAGTCCGAGTGACATTTCAAAGCAGTCGTCATCAGGAAAAAGCCTGCCCTTAAGCGCGTTCTGCACCGCCTTGTAGCCCTTGTTATCGTGGTCGAAAACATCGCTTGCTTCTCTGGGGCTGAACTCAAGAATCGCGACAAATGCTTTTCTGAAAAAAGGCAGCTTGATGCCGGCGGCTTCCGTACCGTTAATAAGCCTTAAAATACTGTCCGATACATACTGTGTGGCTCCGGTCATCCTGCAGTGAGGTAAAAGAAAATTTAACTTTATATGCACCCAGCCCTCCGGAGTCACGGATATTTTCCCGAAAACCTCCGTTATATTTCCGTCCGCCGGTTTTTGCATACGGCTCTCCGGCTTCTTTACCATATCGTACAGCCGCCGCATTTCTATACACGCTGTTTCCTGCTGCCGCAAGCTTAACTCCAAAAGGTTACGGAAACGCTCGCTGTCAGACGGCACGGATATAAGCGAATCGACACAGGCGCTGCTCGCCATGACACGCTTTTTCATTTCTTTGAGTAACTCAAAATTTGCCTGCATTTTTTCTCCTTTCTTGACATTTTATGAATTGTACGCTATAATGTACATATAATAGATTAGGGGTGATAAATTTGACCAATACCAACATTACAAACTTCAGAAAGAATGTATTTGACTACATCAATCAGGCGATAGAATACAACGATGTTATAAACGTAAGCACCAAAACCGGAAACGCCGTTATTATGAGTGAAGAAGAGTATAACGGCATAATGGAAACATTATATTTATCCTCTGATCCACGTGTAAAAAACGATATACTGAACGGGAAGGACACTCCTTTATCCGAATGTCTGCCGTCTTCAGAGGTTGAATGGTAATGTATACTATCGTTTATACAAAAACTGCCGCGAAGCAGATTGCCCTGCTTAAATCCGCCAATATCGACAAGAGGGCGAAAAAGCTCATAGATCTGATAGAAAAAAATCCTTTTCAGAATCCGCCGCCTTATGAAAAACTATGCAGTGATATGGAAGGGCTTTATTCGCGCAGGATCAATATTCAGCACCGTCTGGTATATCAGGTTTACGCAGAGGATAAGACGGTAAAAATAGTCAGTATGTGGTCTCATTACGAATTTTAATTTAATTTTTTAAGGTCCCGCCGGAAAACGGCGGGTCATTTTTCTTCTGTTTTTTTGACAAGTACAACTATTTCCGTTTCATATAATGTTAATATTTCCCGATTATCATAAAGAATTATGTTGCAAAAGGGTTGATAATAGCATCAAATTATGTTACAATAATACTTGAAAGGATGTGTTCTGTTATGCTGAAGCGAAAAGCTTACGATAAGCTTACTTCCTGGAAAGCCAAGCAAAAACACGGTGCGCTCTGTATTATAGGTGCACGGCAGATAGGCAAGACTACCCTTGTCAGAGAATTTGCAAAAAACAATTATGAGAATTTCGTTGAGATAAATTTCGTTACGGACAAAAAAGCAAGGGAAATATTCAGCGGCGCGCTCGATGCGGATACTGTCATAACCAACCTTACCGCATATGCAAGAAAACCTATGGCTCCGGGAAAAACGCTTGTGCTTCTCGATGAAATACAGAAGTGTCCTGAAGCAAGAACAGCTGTTAAATTTTTAGTTGAAGATGGGCGGTTCGATTATATTGAATCCGGCTCGCTGCTTGGAGTAAATTTTCAGGAAATCAGCTCTTTCCCGGTAGGCTTTGAAGAAATATACCGTATGTATCCGATGGATTTTGAGGAATTTTTATGGGCAAACGGCGTGGGAACCAGTGTTATTGATTACCTGCACTCGGCTTTTGAAAACCTTGCCCCGGTATCCGAATCGGTTCATAATACTATAAACAAGCTGTTTTATACCTATATTGTAGTCGGAGGAATGCCGGAAGCCGTCCGCATTTATAGCGAAACTCACGATATAGGGCAGGTAATATCCTACCAAAACAACATTCTTGAACAATACAGACTGGATATCGCTCAATATGCGGATACGGGAGATAAAATAAAAATCAAGGCGATTTTTGACAGTATTCCGTCCCAGCTTAACGACACAAACCGCAGATTTTATGTTAATTCTTTGGCGCCCTCAGCCAGAATCAACCGTTACGACAACAGCTTCAAATGGCTTGATGACGCCGGCGTCGCGCTGCCGTGCTATAATGTGGAGCTGCCGCAGCCTCCGCTTAAGCTAAACGAAAAGCACAGCCTGTTCAAGCTGTTTATGAACGATGTCGGACTTTTGTGCGCCGCCTGCATGGAAAATATTCAGTTTGATATTTTAAACGGCAAGCTTGACTTAAATCTCGGCAGTATTCTCGAAAATGTAATGGCACAGCAAATCAAATCCAACGGATTTTCTCTTTATTATTTCGACGCCAAAAAATACGGAGAAATTGATTTTGTTATTCAGAACGGTCTTCATATAGATCTGCTGGAAATCAAATCCGGAAAGAATTATAAAACGCATACGGCGCTTAATAATATTTTAAAGGTTAAGGAATGGAGCTTCCGCAATTCGTATGTATTCTGTAAGGACAACATCCAAAAAGAAAACGGTATTATTTATTTGCCGTGGTATATGATAATGTTCCTTAAGCCGTCCTCAATTCCCGAGGGAACCACCTACGAGGTTGATTTAAGCGCATTAATGTAATCCTCTGATGACCCGCTGTTACGGCGGGTCATTTTTTTCGTCCTTTTTTCTTCCGTATTCATGTATTCTGTTAATCTGAAGGCAGCACATTATAACCACCCCTAAAAATCGCACCGAAAACAGTGCCGCAAAGAAAAATCAGAAATCCCATTTATATTTCCTCCGTCAATTTACTTTTTCGCTCTTTTCCCCAACGCCTCACGGTCGGTGGTTATAAGCTCATACTCCGTCTCAGTAGAACGGATTTCAACCGCTA
>CALWJW010000135.1 GCA_944381095.1 uncultured Clostridia bacterium
GTACAGATATTTTAAATGAAATGGGCGCCGAAATACCGAAGACATGGGATGAATTTATAGAGCTTTCAAATCTTTTAAAGCGCAATAATCTTCAAGCCTATATTCCGGGGCAAACGACGACTTATCAGTCCATTTATCCTACGCTGCTTATACAAAACGGACTATCACTTTATAACGAGGCATTAACGGCAAGCACGCTTACAGAGCTTCCGCAAATCAAAGTATTTACCGAAATGACAAATTGGTATACAAAATATAAATTACCGGTAACAATGGATTTATATAACCGTTTCCGCATCGGGAGCGTTCCAATCGGTATAGGCGATTATACCTTGTATACACAGCTGAAAGCGGCGGCACCGGAAATTGAAGGCCGCTGGACGGTAACAGATCTTCCGGGTGTAAAAGGCAAAAACGGCGAAATTAACCGCCGTTCAGCCGGAACGGGAACAGGCTGTGCGATTACACGGTTTGCGGAAAACCCCGATAATGCATGGCGTTTTCTTAAGTGGTGGACATCGGCGGAAACACAATATACATATTCAACAAATCTGGAATCCGCAATAGGTCCGCTCGGACGGATCGCTGCTTCAAATACAGAGGCATTTGCTGAAATGGACTGGGATGCGGATATGAAGGAGAGTATACTCTCTCAGCAGCGCTCAATAGAAGAAATGCCTGAGGTTCCCGGCAGCTATTATACCGCACGCTGTATAACCCAAAGCTTTTGGGAAACAGTTGAACAGGGCAGACCGGCCATGGAGGCTGTTACAAAATGGGGCGCAATTTTAGATAATGAAATTGCGCGAAAAAGAGCAGAATATATTTCTGATAAGTAGCGAAAAAAGCAGGTGTGAAAATGGCTTTCAAAAATAAACGTTCCCGATTAGTGGAAAGCAGGGGCGAAACGCTTACATTTTATCTTATGCTGATGCCTTTTGCAATTTTGTTTTTGGTTTTTATTGTTTTGCCGGTACTTTCTTCCGTGGCACTCAGCTTCTTTTCTTACGATATGATGTCTGCGCCTAAATTCAACGGTTTACAGAATTACCTCCGTATGGTTGTAGGGGATGAGGTGTTTCCGAAAACCGTGCTGAATACCCTGAAATTTTCAATTATTACAGGACCTATCAGCTATATGCTTTCCTTTTTGCTGGGCTGGCTTATCAATGAATTGCCGCCGATACCGCGCAGTATTCTTACGTTTCTGTTTTATGCGCCGGCGCTTGGAGGAAGTACGATTTTTATTTGGCAGGTAGCTTTTTCGGGCGACAGTTACGGGTATATCAATAGCTTTCTGTTGTCATTAGGTCTGATTGATACTCCCATTAACTGGTTCTATAATACTGATTATGTTACACCGGTTATGATTATTATTCAGCTTTGGTCAAGTATCGGCGTAGCCTTTTTGGCAAATATAGCAGGACTGCAAAATGTAAATACCGAAATGTATGAGGCGGGCGCCTTGGACGGCATAAAGACCCGCTGGCACGAATTGTGGTATATAACCTTACCCAGTATGAAAAGCATTTTGCTTTTCAGTGCAGTAATGCAGATACAGACGACTTTTTCTATCGGCACAGTAATTCAGACATTGGCAGGTTACCCGAGTGTAGATAATAAGGTTGACACGATCGTAACGCATTTGTCGGATATATGCACTACGCGGTTTGAAATGGGATATGCCGCAGCTATTTCGGTATTCTTGTTTGCAATGATGGCAATTACACGTGTGGCAATAGGTAAAATATTGGATTTTTTGGGGAAATAAGTAATATGAGTTTTATAATCAATTTATATAAAGGAGACGAAGCAAGTGGCAAAATATGCTGAGTATAAACGGTATACGCGGAGCCGGGCAGGCAATGTGTTATATTTTGGCTTTTTGTTTCTGATGGGTGCATTTTCTGTTCTTCCGCTGTTTTACTGTGTATGTACGGCGTTTAAACCGCTTGATGAACTGTTGATTTTTCCGCCGCGTTTTTTTGTGAGCAGACCTACTATTGAAAATTTTACGGTATTACCGTCTTTGCTTGAAAAATTAAGTGTGCCGTTTGCCCGCTATATTTTCAATTCATTTTTTATAGCAATATGTACAACAGTATTAAATCTTTTTGCGTCGTCAATGGCGGCATATGTGCTTTCAAAGTCCAGGATAAAAGGTCGCGTTGTGTTTTTTATGATTGTTCAGTTTTCTTTGCTGTACAATGCTACAACGCTTGCAGTTCCGCAATATCTGATATTCAGTAAGCTGCATCTTATCAATACATATTGGGTATATATTCTTCCGGCTATTCCTTCATCTATGGGTGCATTTTTGATTAAACAGTATATAGATTCAGGCGTGCCCGACGCACTGCTGGAAGCGGCTAAAATTGACGGCGCGGGTGTTTTTACGGTGTATTTGAGAATTGTTATGCCAATCATTAAACCGGCGCTTATGACCCAGCTTCTTTTTTCGTTTCAGTCCATATGGTCAATTACGCCTACGAACGGAACCATATTCAGTGAGGAATTAAAAACCTTGCCGTATGTTATGGGTTCAATAGCAACCGGAGGCACGGCGAGAGCAGGTTCGGCTATGGCATCTACGGTTTTATTGATGATTCCTCCGATTATTGTTTATTTTATTTCGCAAAGCAATATTATGGAAACGATGAGTTCGGCCGGATTAAAGGAATGATGACAAATGAATGTATGCTTGAAAAATAGAATGATTAAATGTATAAAAAAAATTATATCGCTTATTATCAGTATACTTATTGTTTTAAGCATTTCTATTATTGTTTCGGCGCAGGATTCTCTTCCTACGGATACATTTACGCATTGGACAATGTCTGACGGACAGAAAAAAGCGGTTGCAATGCCGCCCCTTTATGAAGCGGATTCTGTCATTTCGGCGCGGAGCCTCGGTTTTGATAAGGATTTCGGCAATATTGAATTTGTAACCTTTGATAGACAGGGTGATGCCTATATTTTGACCGACGCCGGCAGAATACTCCGTCTTAACAGTAATTATGAGCTGATATGCGATTATAAAATCACCGATCGTTCCGGAAATCCGGTTGATTTTACCGGCGCAAAGGGAATATACGTATATTCTGAAGCCGAGTTGTATATTGCCGACACTGCTCACGCGAGAGTGCTTTATTGTGTAGACGGTGTAGTACAAAAGGAAATATTACTGCCGAAAACTGCACTTATTCCCGATAACTTCGTTTTTAAACCGACGCGCATTGTACGCAATGCTCAAGGGTATTTATATGTTTTGAGCGAAGGCTCGTATTACGGAGCGATTTTATATAATCCAAACGGTGAGTTTTCCGGCTTTTTCGGCTCAAACACGGTAAAAGGAAATATTTTGTCTTCGCTTGAATATTTGTGGGATCGCCTTACAATGAATGATGTTAAACGCGCGCAGGTAAGCAAAACACTTCCGTTCCAGTTTTCGGATATTTGCCTTGACGAAAAGGGTTTTGTTTATACCAGCACGGGACTTAATTCTGATGATTCAGTAGGGCAGATACGAATGTTGAGTCCGGGCGGAGACGGAATACTTTCCG
>CALWJW010000136.1 GCA_944381095.1 uncultured Clostridia bacterium
CACTTGTGCGTCGCCAGTAACATTTAGGGTTTTACCCGAAAATGAAATACCCCCCGTTTGACGGGGGGATTTTTATTGTAATATAGTTTTGGAAGACTGAAAACAAACTGAACACCTGCAAAGAAAATTACTTTTAATTGCGTGATATGATTTTAAAAATATTTTTGTTTGTCCGATATATTCTAAATACATTATCAGTCAGCAACGTATACCGATAAAAAATACTTGACAAACCAGATGTTTTGTGATATCATTTTGATATCAAATTTTCAAACAAAAAATTTAATAGGCTGCCATTGCGGACAAAGGCTCATAGTATGTGCGCATTAGAAATTTCGTAAAATAAAAACCAAAAGAATATTCAGGTCAATATTCGGTTATTTAAACTAAAATGATTTTAGCTGAACTCCGGAAAAATAAAAGGAAATTCCGAAAAATCTTGATCAGAATAATATTTTGTCAGTCGGTTTCAGCAATAAAATGTTTGGTAAAAATGCAACTGAAATTCAAAACAACAGCGGATATTAAAGTTTAGGAGCCTGAATCACGATTTTTTACGGGCAATTGCGAAGTAAAAGCGATAAACAAAGCTTTAAAAGGTAGCAAAATCCCACTTCAAAATGTCGTAAAATACCACTTTGAATAGTAAATAAATCTCTCCATAAAAATGTCGTAAAATACCACTTTGAATTGTAAGTAAATCTCTCCATAAAAATGTCGTAAAATACCACTTTGAATAGTAAATAAATCTCTCTTTTAAAATATCGAAAAGTGTCACTTTGAATTGTCGATAAATCACTGCGGTTAAAATGTCGTTAATTGCTGTTAAAATGTCGTTAATTCTATTGAAAAAACAAAAAATGTATGATATAATCACGCTGAGCGTCAAGGTTTGTTTTTCGGAGGTAATAATGGAACTTGAACTGAAAGAAATTTACAAAAATTTCGGAGCGAAAGAAGTCCTGAAAGGCATTTCTTTTTGTGCTGAGAGTGGGAAAGCTTTCGGGCTTCTCGGAAGAAACGGAGCCGGTAAAACCACAACCATAAGGATACTTATGGGAGTATTTCCTGCCGACAAAGGTAAAATAACTTTAAACGGTATGCCGATTGATTACGATAGGGTTCGTCTCGGATATCTTCCGGAGGAGAGAGGGCTTTATCCGAAAAAGAAAATAATTGATCAGCTGGTTTACCTGGCAGAACTCAAAGGTATGAACAGAAGCGATGCAATAAAGTCGGTCGACTACTGGCTTGGAAGGCTCGGAATGTCTGAGTATCGGGATAAGAAACTCGAAACCCTGTCAAAAGGTAATCAGCAGAAGATCCAGCTTGTAACTACTCTTGCACACGATCCGCAGATAATAGTACTTGACGAACCTTTTTCAGGACTCGATCCGGTCAACGCCGAGCTTCTTAAAGACGTTGTAAAAGAAGAGATGTCAAATGGAAAAATCATTCTGTTTTCAAGTCATCAGATGAACTATATAGAAGAGTTTTGCGACAGGATAGCTATACTGAAGGATGGAAAAGCCGTGCTTTACGGAGAGCTTGACGACATAAAAAAGCATCTGTCTGAAAACCGTATTTCGGTAAAGTCGGATCAGGTACAGCTTATTGCGTCTGAGCTCACTCTTGAACATGAGCTCAGCGACAGGGGAGAACTTATAATCAAACTTGAAAGTCCGGATGACAGGCAGAGGGTAATGGCAATGATAACGGAAAAATATTCCGTCAGCGAGATCAAGGTGTTTACGCCGACTCTTGGTGAGATATTCGTCAGATACGCATCAGACGGGCAAAACGGAGGTAAGTGAAGTGAAGCAGTTTATTACAATTTTCAGGTTTGAATTCGGCAGTTATCTGAAAAATAAAATATTTGTCGGAGTTACGCTGGCACTGATAATTTTAATTGCCGGAATTACTTTTTTCCCGAGAGTCTCGGAGTCTTTGAATACCGGAGATGAAGATTCCGATGAAAGCAAAGCGGTGATGCTGATCGTAGCCGACGAAGACACCGACAAAGAAGCAGTCTTAGCGGCGTTTTCGGCAGCGTTTCCCGGTTACACGGTGAACATTTCCGAGGAAGAAATCGGTAGTGTGCGTGATAAAATTGCAAGCGGAGAAGTTGCTTGTGCGTTTGAACTTGACGGATATACGTCCTTTAAGTACTACGTTAACAATCTTTCAATGTACGATGCAAATTCGGCGGTAGCAACCGGAGTCCTCGAAAGCCTTTACAAATACAGTATAATGATTTCCGCAGGGCTTACTCCGGAGGAGGCAAACGCAATAATGAACGCACCCATAACCGGTGAAACGGTGAATCTCGGCAAGGATCAGGCTAAAAATTTCATTTACACCTACATTATGATTTTTGCGCTCTACATGGTGATCATGCTTTACGGACAGCTTGTTGCAACAAGTGTGGCGACCGAGAAAAATTCCCGTGCGATGGAACTTCTTATAACCAGCGCAAAACCGGTAAATATGATGTTCGGAAAGGTTCTGGCTTCAGGACTTGCCGGCTTTGCTCAAATAGTGTTGGTATTCGGTTCGTCCCTCCTGTTTTTCAATATCAATAAAGATTACTGGGGTGGAAACTCCGTTATAAATTCGATATTTGCGATTCCGGGTGAGTTGCTCGCGTATATGCTGCTGTTTTTTGTGCTCGGTTTTCTTATGTATGCCTTTATGTTCGGAGCGATCGGTTCGACTGCGTCCAAAATTGAGGATATCAACACATCTGTTTTGCCGCTGACAATGGTGCTTGTCATTGCATTTGTTGCAGTTATGTTTCATCTCGGAAGCGGAAACGTTGATACCGGACTTATGAAATTTCTCTCATATTTTCCGCTCACCTCTCCGATGGCGATGTTTACAAGAATAGCTATGGGAAGTGTTCCGTTTTACGGAATACTTATTTCGGTAGTTTTACTTGCGGGATCTGTTTTCGGAATTGGTGTTCTTTCTGCAAAAATCTACCGAGTGGGAGTACTGCTTTACGGAACTCCGCCGAAACTTACCTCAATAATAAAATCGATAATCAAAGCATGATTTTTTGGGAATAGGAGTTCTTTCTGCAAAAATATACAGAGTGGGAGTATTGCTCTACGGAACTCCGCCGGGGCTCACTTCTTTAATAGAAGAATGTGTTTTATGAAAATATCTGTTTTGATTTAATTCCGTTTCGGACGGATAACTATATCTTGTCTTAACAAAGGTTTTCTTAAAAAGATTTCAGAAAGCTTGTCAGATTTCAAAATAAAAATGTCTGATGTAAAAATAACTTAACTTCAATAATACTTTTCCTGATTATCAATAGCGGTAGGTGTTGTTGAGCAAGTCGTTTTTCGGATTAACCTATTGAATATAAAAGCCCGGTCTTATTAACAAAGGATAAGACCGGTTTTTGTATAACGAAAACCACGCGATAGTCGCGTGGTTCAATTGAGGTTAACCGATGAGAAAAATCCTCCGTTTGTG
>CALWJW010000137.1 GCA_944381095.1 uncultured Clostridia bacterium
TTGAAAAAAGGTCGTGGCATCTGCCGGCAAGACTTGATGAGATCAAAATGAACGGAGCGGCAAAGCTTTTTGTCGGTGAAAAGGATTTTTCGGGATTCATGGCGACCGGAAGCAAAGTGCGCGATACGGTGAGAACGGTAACGGCTACCGGCGTGCAAAGATACGGCAACACGGTTATTTTCCGGGTTACGGGTAACGGATTCCTTTACAACATGGTCAGGATAATGACAGGGACGCTTGTTGAGTATTCTCTCGGCAGAAGAAGTCTTGACGACATAATTTCGGCACTTGAAAACGGAGACAGGAAGAAAGCGGGGATCACAGCGCCGGCTTGCGGTCTTTACCTGGTTAATGTCAAATACTAAGGAGAAAACGATGGGAAATCTTTTTGATGTAATACTTATACTGACGGTGGTTCTGACAGTTCTGATATGCTTTATGAAAGGAATATTCAGAATGTTGAACCCATTCCGTAAAATACTCGCTTTGTCATTGGCTTGGCTGCTCAAAGACAGTGCGCCGATGAAAAACACCGTAGGCAGAGTTATGGGAAGCGACAGTATAAAAAACAAAATACAGTCGATGGTTGACGGGGCTTTCGGAGAAAAGATAAGCAATGCCACGACAGCGGAAGGGGTTGATATTTCCGAGCGTTTTGACGGGATATTCGGATTTCTGGGTAAAATGTTCGGAAATATAAGCGAGTACTGCAAAACGCTCTATGAGCAGTTCGGCGAGGATCTTGCCGGAAAGGTGGAAGACTTTACTTCCGACGTGGTGGGACATATAACCGATTCGGTTATATCGTTTATAACTTCGGCGCTGAGTTTCATAATACTTTACATTGTTTTTTCCATTGCGCTCAAACTTCTGCTTATGCTTCTCACAAAATTGTTTGACGGCGGGGTTCTCGGACTCATAAGCCGGATACTCGGAGGTTGTTTCGGAGTTGTATACGGTTTTTTGCTTGCTTGGATAATATCCATAGTCATGGTACTGATAATACCTGTGGTCAGCCCGATAACGACAGAAGCGGTTCTTGGGGGAAGTCTGAAAACCGTCGAGTGGTTTTATACAAAATTTTTCCTTTCTCAGCTGATAGGAATGACTGTCTGAAAATAATAAGAAACGATTCAGTTCAGTTTTGATTCAGGACGTCCGGACTGACGTGAATTCAGGAAACTTACCGGTTTTTTACAGATGTTTCCGGTGTTCCGCATTTTTTCTCAGAACTGATTTTGAGTCCGAACTTTTTCAGGTAAAATTTCAGATATCAAAACAAAAAACCTTCCCGGCCATTTTGATGCACAATTCCGTTTTTACGAAACTGTGCAGTTTCGGGAAGGCTTTTCTTTTGCGTTATGAAAGCAAGGCATAAAAGTAAACTGCAACGTGCCAACTGAAAGAAGGCAAGATTTGACATTTCACTGCAACATATGCACTGAAATAAACTCACGTAATGCTCACGTAATGCTCACGTAATGCAAGTCCGTTGAGTTTTGATAAGGCAGATAACCTGTCTGCTGAATATTTGAAGCTATGATTGTACACCGGTCTGCATTAACAAAAAGTCATAAAAACAGATAAGTTTTATTTGCGATATACTCGGACGTCAGAGCCGCACAGCACAGAAAATCAGTTACAGATGTAAAGTCAAAGCGATAACGGCAGTTGTTTTCGCATTTCATCACCTTATATATTCAAAAGTGCGGCAGACGACAGCATAAAGCTTTTCAAGAGAAGATATATCCATTTTCTCGTTTACGGTATGAATGGCGTAGAGGTCCGGTCCTACCGAAATTATATCAGGGGTTTTGCCGAGGGCTGACAGTTTAGAGGAAAAGATGCCGCATTCAAGTCCGGCGTGTACGGATTCAAAAAGCGGTTTGTTTCCGGAAATTTCGGAGAATGCCTTTTCGTAAGCGGATTGAAGCGCGCTGCCCCTCTTGTAAGGCCATCCCGGGTAGCTGCTTTCCTTTGTCAATCTGCCGCCGAGCAGTGAGGCTATCGACGCCAGCCGGTTTCCGGTACATAAGTCGGAAAATTCCGAACCGTATCTCGAAAGAAAAACTCCGGTATAGAATTTTTCCCCAAGCTCAGCGATCCCGGGATTGACGCTGGCTGACGGCATGGCAGTTCCGGGAATGAATT
Source organism: uncultured Clostridia bacterium (assembly GCA_944381095.1). Classification (GTDB taxonomy): domain Bacteria; phylum Bacillota; class Clostridia; order Oscillospirales; family CAG-272; genus SIG673. The sequence continues at coordinate 2,152 of CALWJW010000137.1, forward strand.
CAGTTACGCCGAAGGGCGCAAGCAAAAGAGCGGATATCACCGCAAAAGTGCTTTTGAAACTCAATATCCGGAGGTTTTCCGCTTCAGCGGGGAATTTTTTGAATTTAATGCGGAATTTTTTGCGGTCGCAGGCTTCCAGAGAATCGGAAATCGATCTGTAAAAATCCGAGCAAAGCTCTCTGACAGCGGACAGATCCGAATTTCTGAATATCTCAAATGTTGCGCGAGCGTAAACCGGAATAACATTGTCTTTTCCGCCGGCGCTCAGAGAAGCGAGACATATGGGGTACTTGTCGTTTATTTGCGACAGCAGTTCGCCTGAAATTTTAAGAGCGTTTTTTCTGTTTTTTGAGATATCCGTGCCGCTGTGTCCTCCGGAAAGTCCGGTTATTTCCACCTGATAGAGTTTTTCGGCATTCCGGGTTCTTTCTACCGGGATTTCAAGGCGGTATCTTGATCCCCCTGCACAGCCGATACAGACCGAAGAGAAATTTTCGCTGTCCAAGTTGATCACAAAGTCTGAATCTATCAGGGAATAATCAAATGCGGCTGCGCCCTGCATTCCCGTTTCTTCCGATGAAGTAAAGAGAAATTCCAGCTGCGGGTGCGGACTTTCGTTGTTTTCCATAAGACGAAGCATTACGGCGACACCGCCTCCGTTGTCTGCGCCGAGTGTTGTTTTGTCGGCACTTAAAAAACCGTCTTTTTCAATGATCTTGATCGCGTCGCCGGAAAAGTCGTGAACAGAATCGGGAGTTTTTTCGCACACCATGTCGGTGTGTGCCGTCAGCAATACAGACGGTCGGTTTTCATAACCCGGGGTTGCGGGCTTTTTTACCAGCACATTGTCAGCGGAATCCCGATAGCGGTAAAGCCGGTTCTTATCGGCAAGGTCGCAGATATAACCTGCTATTTTTTCCTCAGAACCGCTGGCACGCGGGATCACTGAAATATCTTTGAAATAATCAATTGTTTGTTTCATGCTTTTCCTTTCTTTAATGTTTCCGCAAGTTGACCGGTACTTGAAGTACGGAAGTTATTCTGATTTTGCCGAAATGCAAGACAGTCATGGTTCGGAAACAGATGAAAACGGCTCTCTGACGATGTCGGTTCAGGAGTATCGCCCTGAATAAATTGCCTCTGCATATTGCGGAACGTCCGGGCTCAGAGAGATTTATAAAAGTCAACGGCTGGCTTGCTGCATTTGCCGATTCTCTTGCACGTACCGACTCAGAGGGATTTATAGAAGTCAACGGCGAGTCTGTCGCATCTTTCGTTATACGGGTGTCCCGCGTGACCTTTTACCCAAACGAACGTAACGGTATGTAG
>CALWJW010000138.1 GCA_944381095.1 uncultured Clostridia bacterium
GTCGGTCCGCAGGGTCCGCAAGGTGAAGTCGGTCCGCAGGGTCCGCAAGGTGAAGTCGGTCCGCAGGGTCCGCAAGGTGAAGTCGGTCCGCAGGGTCCGCAAGGCGAGCCCGGAAAATGCAGCGAAGATATATTTGCTTCCTTTTTTGCATTTGAGCAAAGATTCAAAAGCGGTAACCCGATACAACTGTTCATCGGAACTGCCGACAATTCAGGAAATATAACCCTGAACAATAACACACAGATAATTCTTTCACCGGGCTTTTATCTGATATCATACAGCGTTTCAGCTGTCCTTGATTCGGCGGGATATATGCAGGTGACACCTTTTTACAACGGGACTTCGCACCTTGAATACGGTGTTTACTTCCGTACAGCCGAAAATTCATCCAGCGCATCAGGTTCAAGCCATTTCGTGATATACGTTCCCTCACAGACAGCTTTTACCCTCAATTACAACAGTGACGTCACTGACCGCTCAGGTGCCGCTACTGTGACAGTCTTAAAATTAAACAGAAATATCTGAGCAATAGGCCGCACGAAGGTGCGGCTTATTTATTACAATTTATCAATCAGAGAAAAATGACTGATTAACTTTTTCGACTAATAACTTCTTGTTTTTAACAATATTTAACTAATACTTCCGATTTTGTTTACTCCCCGAAAAATATATTTTTTGAAAGGCAAGTTATTTTACTGAAATCGGTGCATAGTTCAAATCAAACAAATATTCGCAAAGACTTGAAAAATTCCAGCCAGACCATTATAATACAAATATCACAAGGTGTAAAAGGGAATTATTCATTGATACGAAGTAAATAAAAATCAGGCAAAAAGCTTTGCCTGAACAGAAACATTAAAACGGTTATCGGCGATTTTCAGATTTTTTATCTTTTCACGCAACGAATACCGTTTATTTACGAGTAGAGGTATGGAGGTTGTTATTGAAGAGGAGGTCGGTTATATGAACGATGAGGATATAGTCAGTTTGTATTGGGAAAGATCGGAACAGGCGATTTCAGAGACATCAAAAAAATACGGCAAATACTGTTATTCGATAGCCAAAAATATTCTGTGCAGCAATGAGGACGCCGAGGAATGTGTAAACGATACATACAGCGACGCATGGCAGAGTATCCCACCGCATAAACCTTCTGTACTGTCTACTTTTCTCGGAAAAATAACCCGGCGCATTTCAATCGACATGCTTCGTTACCGTAATGCCGGAAAGCGCGGCGGCGGCGAATATACCTTGATACTTGATGAGCTGGAGGACTGCGTTTCAGGTGACGACGACATGGAACAGGAGTACGAAAGAAAACGGTTATCCGAGACAATCAACGCTTTTGTTTGCAGTCTGCCAAAAACAGAACAGAAAATATTCTTGTGCCGTTACTGGTATATGGACCCGCTCCGGGTGATTTCTGCCAGGTTCGGGTTTTCGGAAGCCAAGGTAAAATCAATGCTTTACCGAACAAGAGAGAAACTACGCGATTTGCTCATAAAGGAGGGCTTCAAATGAGACCTGACGATATTCTGGATGCCATCGGCAACGCTGATGATGAATGCATAAAAGACGCAAAATTCCCTGAAACATCTCTGAAATCAAAAAGAAAGTCCATCATAATAAAGTGGGGAAGTATAGCGGCTTGTTTCTGCTTTGTTCTGTTCATCACGTTTTTTTCGGTGTACCATATCAAAAACAAAACCGACAACGAGGACAAGTCACCTTCCGGTTCATTGCCTGATACAGACAGCAACACTGCATTTTCCGATCCGACAGGTCTCGGCTTATGGAAGTACGCCGGTACGACCGGGGAAAAAAACAATTCTGTTATTTTCACACGTATATCACCGGCTAACATATCACTTTCTCTCAAAGTAACTGCTCTTGAAAATTACACCGATACAATTGCCAATGATACCTGTTCCGTCCTTTTCGGACAATATCTGTCAACCCTCCTCGCTTTTGATTATCAAGCTCATTTCGCAGCTTATCCGGAAAAACTGGTGGAAAAAGAATTTACCGATCAGGTGAAAAAACACGGACTTGATTTTGAAAGTGCGCTAAGTAGTATTGATGCTGTTGTAGGTAAAGCAGTCGGATTCAATAAATTTGATGTCTCCTATTCCGTAGATCACTATTCTTCTTACACTCCGCAAAGCGACGGATTTTACCAACTCTTTGAAACCTCTGAAATATTTTTCGACAATGCTGAAATAAATATTTCCGAAATAACCGAGGTAAGAATATTTTATTTTACCGATTTGTGCATTACCTTTGATCAGACATATACAATGACAGGTGATCCCGGATTAGGTCTTAACGAGGGATTCAAGTTTTACAAATACCAAGGCAGGTGGTATTATTGGCCGGATACCATTGAGAATGATTTATCCGTCGATCTTGCTCTTGCAAACAACGAAGATTCAGTTTGGCTTAATGAAAAAACCACAAGATCACAAATAGTTTCCATCGAGGGAAATTATATTTCTTTGGGCGATAACAAACGTTATTATTCACCTGAAACCGCCGGAACCCTTGCAGTCGGCGATCTTGTTGAAATCACCTACCGCTCTCTTGGAGTGAACATTTCCGAAGCAGATCGCGATCTTAAAATTTACCGCACTGTTTCTGTTGAAAAATTAACAGTTGACTGAGGGTTATGCATAACCTACGTGATCGTTTGAAAGCTTCTGTAAAAGAAAAACATCAGATGATAGTTTTCGAGGCTTTCCGATAACTGAGGGAACCAGTTTAACGCCGGATAAACTCACATCAGCCGACATACTTTCAGCAAAAAAACTGCAAAAATACGGACCGCACTGTACAGTGTAAGGTCCGTTTTTTTGTATCCGGATTTAAACCGGTTTTACATGTGAACTCTTCATAGTATTTACCGCAATATTAAAACCGGACTAAAATCGGAAGCGGTACAAAGTTATACCAACCCGTCTTATGATATATCTGACAAGTAAAACCGCAGGAAATTTTATCTGCTAAATCTGCTGACGTAAATGAGGGACCGGCGCCCTCCGCAACCTTATACTATGGTTAATGCGAAAGCTACACACGAAGCTGAAAAAAGTCCTCTGTTTTCCGGTAACATCCATGCTGCGGATATGCCGACACATGCGTCAGGAGCTAACTCTAAAAAAGCAAAAGGGCTTGCGGAAGTTTCCGCGAGCCCTGTTACTTTATTGTAAATCCCAAAATAAAAAAGTAAATCCGAACCAATCACCCGTGACGAGTAAAAAGTTCGGATCATACCATTTTGTAAAGAGGTACTGAAAAAGATGCAGCCGCAAATGCGGGCTGCTAACTTGATAATAAAACAAAAAGGCTTGGAGCGTGTTTGGCTCCAGACACCTGCCAGTAGGCAAACAACAAAAGAGCCCATTTTCAAATGCGGGCAACTGACTTAAAAAAAAAAAAAAGAAAGGTTCCGCGTTTGTGCGGAGACTATGCACGAAA
>CALWJW010000139.1 GCA_944381095.1 uncultured Clostridia bacterium
ACAGCAGCAGGCGGAAGAAGCCCGTGCCCAGCGTGACGCCGCGACCCAGCAGGCCGATATAATCGTAAAAGCAAAGATCGAAAAGGAAAGAATGGAGCTTGAAGCCGAAGCCGAAGCCGAGCAGGCACGCCGCAGGGCGCGCGGTGAGGCGGACGCCATATACGCCACAATGGAGGCGCAGGCGCGCGGTGCTCAAGAGATACTCGCCAAGCAGGCGGAAGGCTTTAAAAAGCTGGTAGAAGCCGCCGGAGGCGACCCGAACTGCGCAGTGCAGCTTATGCTTGCCGATAAGATTGAGGAGCTTCTCAAGACTCAGGTCGAGGCTATCAAGAACCTTAAGATTGACAAGGTCACGGTATGGGACTCCATGGGCGGAAAGGACGGAGCCTCTACAACCTCTAACTTCCTTTCAAGTATGATGAAATCAATACCTCCGCTCAACGAGACCTTTAAAATGGCGGGTATGAAGATACCGGATTTTCTCGGAAGCGATATACCCGAATCGCCGGAAAGCGTTTCGGCACCGGAAACCGATATTGCTGAAAAAGACAGCGCAAATTTATAATCATATGATAAAAAGAGCACAGCGGGCAGCCCGCTGTGCTCTTTTTCCGTTTTAAATTTTGCGTTTGACTTTTCGATAGTTACAAATTATGCTTTTGCCGGAGAAGCTATTTTTGGTCCCAGTTGTTTGATTGCTTTAAATATTCGATGGCTTCAGATTTTGTATATTCTGAATATGTTGTTTTACTAAACAGCTTGTTGTATCTGAATGTTCCGTCTGACTTCATATCACTTACCACAACAAGATATCTTTCTTTAACATAACCTCCGAAAGAATTTTGCGCCTCACAGGTGATGTCGACAAGGTATCTTCCGTATCTGTCCTTATCCAGTACAGAGGCGTTGCTCCATATAGCTGTGGAAGGAGCTTTCAGATCTTCTGATATTATGGTCTTGGCACAAGTTATAGCTTTCTCATCATTGCTGAAAAAGCTGGCAGAATTCAGAAAATATATAACCAAAACTGCAACTGTAACTACAAAAACAATATTTCTGATTCTTATGGTATTCATATATATTCACCGTTTTCATTACTTATTTTGTCACTACTGAAAATGTTATAAAATAAATTTTTGCGAATATTGCTTTGAAAATTATTTTTGCCGCCGTAAGATGCGTATGATAAAATAGTAACCAAACATATAACGAATGAAAATTCTTTTCTCACGGTAAATTCTTCTCTTTAGCTTTTTCTTTTATTTATATGCTTTTTCTCCATTGAAGTATAGATTTTGACCGTCAAAGCAATTCCATTCCAAGTGAAAAATTAAAAGTGTCCCTGAACTGTCAAGATTAGCTCTTGCAGTAACATCAGGCTCTTTAGTGCCATCTGATGAATAACATTCAAATGTCGACTCCCATGCGTAATCACTGCTTTTTTCAACTATTTTGAAATAATAATTACCGCCTTTTACTGAAAATGAAACTATTCCGGAATTGCTTATTGTAAATGAAGAAATTCCGATATCCTCAGATGATTCCGAGAAAAAACCTCCCACATTCGTATATATCCCGGCAATTCTGCTATAATCGACCTGTCCGCACGCCGTACATTTCGACATAAATATATTATGTTCTAAAGGTTTTCCGGATGTTTTACCGCATATTGAACAAGTTGCAGGAGAAGTGCAAGTTGCATTGCTCCAATTATGCCCATTGGCACAGGGGTTGGTATTTTGAATGTTGCTTGTCGAACCGGTTGGCTTAGTATCTGTGGAACTGTTAGCGTTACCGTTAACAGATGATTCTGATACGTTTGCATCTTTACTATTGTTTGGTGAATAATTTGGATACTCTTCCGGTTTTATAATTTTCTCGCTGCATTCAGCATACCAATAAGAGTTTGAATAGTCCGATATACGGGCATAATAATAATATTCTATTCCGTTCTCCGTAAACTTTGATTTTAATTCAGTAATATTTAAATCATAATTATCATTATTATAGTCCGCCTTATCCATATTTTTAAAAAATTTTTCAAGGATTATTTTTGCGTCAGTTATGGCTCCGGGTATACGGTTGAGGAATAATAATAGTGGTCTTTCATCATTATCCACTTCAACATGATATACTTTGCCTTTTGAATCTATATGCGCAATTACCGATCCTGCCGAATTTGAATTTCCTGTATACCATAATGCAACTTTTTCATTATTCACAGCATCGTTACACTGAAAATTATATATGGATATTCCTTCAGACTCAAGTGTATCAATAAAGTCATTTAATGTAGGACAGTAGTCTCTCAATGTTATATTATCAGTTTTGTCTTGTTCATTTTCCTGTGATTGTACGCTGCTTTCGCCACTTTGAGCTGCAACACTTTCGGTTACTGAATAACTGCTGTCGGGAATTTTTATGTGACTGCGGAAAGTTTGAAAAATCATTATCAGAAGAACAACCGCTATAAACGAAACGGCTATACTGGCAGCTAATCTGTAAAAGCGTGGGGTCTCTTTTTTTTCGTAAAATGGTGAAAAATCAGTTATTTCTCGCATTTGATTATCTTGATTTTCACTTGCACTTTCATAATTATTCTTATTCTCATCAAAATTATCCATAATTTTCCTCGTTCCTAATATATATTAAATCATTGACAAAAAGTCTTTTCCTCTGCAAATCCAATTTCAGTATAAACCAAATAATGCTTATTGTCAAGATTTAATGCTTATGGTGCGTTTATTTTTTTATTGAAAAAACATATAATAGTTATCGGTGATGCCGGTGAAAAAAGAACTTGATTACGCATTGATTGGCAAGCGAATCAGAAACGCGCGCGTAAAAAAAGGAATTACGCAGGAAGAGCTTGCCGCGGAATGTCAGCTTTCCGCAGCGCATATAGGGCATATTGAGCGCGGTACAAGAATACCTTCATTAGAGACGGTTGTATATATAAGCCGTGCGCTTTCCGTCAGCCTTGACGAGCTGGTATCCGGCATTGAGGAAAAACCCGAAGCAGCTTTTATAAGATTAAATGCTATGCTTAAAACAAAGGACAAAAACCGCGTAAAGGCTTATCTTTCCGTAATACAGGCGCTTGCAGAAAAAATTGATGATATGTAAAAAATGACCCTTGTTATAATAATATAACAAAGGTCATTTTTTGTACTTAACTGTTTGTTGAATATATTTATAATTATCTTATTGCTTCATCAAGTAGTGTGAACGGTTCTGCCGTCAACTGCAATGCTTAAAACACTTGCTTTCTATTCATTGAAAAAATCCTTGATTTTATCCGTAAAGCTCTTGCGCTTTTTGTAGTTGCTGTCGCCTGTCACGCTGTC
>CALWJW010000140.1 GCA_944381095.1 uncultured Clostridia bacterium
TTAACAGACAGAAAAACGAAAAACGTTGCCCGTATCCGGAAATTTTCTGTGATCGGCATTCACGCATTTTCATTGCATACCCACTTGAAAGGAACAAAAGATGAATTACCCGGAACTGATTTACAGTGAAAAACCGTTACCTGCCGTAATGAACCGACAGATTCTTACAGATCTGCGGCTTGACTCGGCTTTTACGCCGGCAGTATGCGAAACAATGCTGCAAAAACCTGAAAAAGCCACGATAGCTCTCCGCAGGGAAATGTTTTCCCGTCTTATTTCCGATCCGGAGGCACCCGCTAAAATCAAAAAACTATACTCTTTGCTCGATGAAGCGTCCGGGCTTTATTCTTCGTTTACTGCGGCGGACTGCGAACCCGCCGTATGCTTCATTTTCGTCTATCTCTTCATAGCAGTCAAAAGATTTTCAGATTACGCTATGACTTTTTCGGATTACGGCAGACTTTTTTCCGGGTTTTCGCAAACGTTCCGGCGCTTTTCCGAGGACAAGCGCTTCCCAAAATCGGAAGAAGCAGCGTTGCAACTCAGTGAAAAGCTTTCGGCAGAACTTGAAATTTCCTTTACGGTTACCGGGGAAAACGCCACCGTTTCAAAAACAGTGGAAGACGGAATCGCCGATACTCTTAAAAAATGCGCTACCCTCCTTGAAACAGAATCCAAAGAAAAAGATTACAGCCCGGTCCGGACGTATGCCCCGATAGTCAATGCAGTCAGAACACTTTCGCCGGAGCTTTTTTCAGAAGCAAAAAAATTTACTGACGAATACCGGATGATGATATCCGGTGAGATTTTCAAATATCTTGAACAGATTGGCTTTATCGACGGAGTCCTGGATTTTACGGTCAATGCGGCAAAAAACGGTATTCCGTTCAGCTTTCCTGAAATTTCAGATAACAAGGTAATTTATATCAAAAACTTATATGACATTACCTTACTGCAAAAAGACTGCCGTGACATTATACCAAACGATGCAGACTTTGACGAAGGCGAGCACTTTTTCTACCTTACGGGAGCCAACGGCGGCGGAAAAACAACCTATCTGCGTGCCGTAGGCGGAGCGGTGCTGATGTTTCTTGCCGGAATGCCGGTGTTTTGTGAAAGCGGAAAAATATACATTTTTTCCGCGGTTTATACTCATTTTCCTATGGACGAGCGCTTTGAGGGTACCGGACGTTACCTCAACGAAAAGAACAGAATAGACAAAATAATGAATTCTCAGGACGGTAACAGCTTAATTTTACTGAATGAGACCTTTTCAACTACCGGTGAAGATAAAGCCGCAGTGCAAACAAAAAAGCTGGCAACTGAACTTGCCAACAGCGGAAATTTCGGTCTTTATATCACCCATCAGCATAACGCTGAGGAAATTTTACCGTTTCTGGGTGTCATCGTCGATGAAAGTGACAGCAACAGACGTACATTCAAGATAGAGAAAAAACGGCTCCCGCCTAAATCCTTCGCCGAAGACATCCTTGAAAAATACGGTCTGACAAAACCCGCTCTTGAACAAAAGTTTTCCGATTTTCTTTAACTTCGCAGTTAAAGCCTGCGATAAAGACTGATACAGGCATTGTTTTGATTTTTAATCGATATAAAAATAAAACCGGTATCCTCTCGCCGTGACAGGCAGATAAAGATATCGGTTTTGTTTATTATTTAAGGCACCACCGCGCAATTCACGGCTCGCGCCTTGACCGCACAACTTTTTGCATCTTTTTCGCCAAACTGCACAAATCTCCTTGTCAATAGATCCACTATTGCCTGCGTCAATTTGGTTTGTTTGACGAAAAATCTGACGGCAGATTTGCGCAGTCAGAATTGTGCGGTGTTGCCTTAATTTTCCTCGTTAAGGATTTCACTTCCGGCGATTTCAAGCAGCTTCCCGCGTGTGTTCAGACTTTGGTCGTCTATCACCTTATCGAGCAGCTTATCAAGCAATTCCGACATCGGCAATCCGGGCTTGACACCCGCTCTTATTAAATCTTCACCGTTTACAGCAAGGCTTTTCAGAGAATAACATTCGCCGTTTTTTATTGAATCATTTGCCATACCGAGCAGTTGTGCGATTTTTTCCGACTCGTTTTCTGCACCATTGACGTAAGTAACCGTCTTTTTCAGCTTCAAAAGCTTTTGCGTGAATTCTTCTCCGAACTTACGCAGAAGTTGCCTTGCGTACCTCTCTGTTGCAGCCACAGGATACGGCAAATACATGATAAGCTTTGACACATTAACGAAGGTACGTCTGTCGCTTTTCAGATTTTTCAGGATCGTCAGGCTTTTCTCAGAAGCACTGACAGCAGTTTTTTCTGTAATACCCGTAACTCGGTCGGAAAGATAACTCTCCAAATCGGAATAGCTGAGAACAGCCAGTATAAATGCGGAAAGTTTAGTTTCAATACCGCCTTGTGTGCAACCCGCAATTCGGCAAAAGCGAATATAACTTTCCATTGCTTTACAACATTCTTTTGTACGTCCGTCCGTTTCAATACCGCAAACATTCAGAAAAACAGGGTAGTATTCAATCAGAATCCTTTCCGCGCCTGCCCCTTCGAGCGTTTTTTTGAGCTCGGAATAAATTCTTTCAGCTGATACGTATTCAAGCAGTTTTCTGTTCTTGATTATGGCTTCCGATGTTCCGGGTTCTACCGAAAAATTTTTCTGAGCTGCAAATCGCAATGCCCTGAGTATTCGTAATGCGTCTTCCCCGAACCTCTCGTCTGCGTTTCCCACGCAACGTATTATTCCCTTTTCAATATCCTCTTTTCCACCGAAAAAATCAATAAATCCCTCTCTCGGGTTGTATGCAATGGCGTTGATCGTGAAATCCCGCCTTTTGAGATCATCCCTAAGCTCACCTGAAAAACAGACCTTATCCGGGTGTCTGCGGTCTGAATAATTCCCGTCAGCTCTGAATGTCGTTATTTCCACAGTAAATCCGTCTATATCTATCGTTACAGTACCGTGTTTCTTCCCGAATCCGAAATTTCTGTACCCGGAAAAAGCTTTCTCTGTCTCCGACGGCGTAGCGTCGGTGGTGATATCAAAGTCGTGAGGTGCCACTCCCATCAGTTTGTCCCTCACGCATCCGCCTACCAGATACGCCTTGTATCCCTTGCTTTCAAGAATTTCTATTGCCTTATATGCCGCCAATTCCTCTCTTTCCATTTTACCTCCCGCTTTTTGAAAAAAGCTCTTACTTTTTTGAAAAAAAGTATGCAAAAAAAACTTCTCTACATTTGGGTTTGGTGCAGTCTTTACTGCTTCATCTGATTTTATTGTTCAATCTCTTCCCAGAA
>CALWJW010000141.1 GCA_944381095.1 uncultured Clostridia bacterium
ATAGCTGTGTAAAGAACTGTTTTTCCACTTGCGCCTGCACTTGGAGTTACAGATTCAAAGAGAGGATTGTCGACAAGATTCATCTGCGGCATTGTTTCGGGAAGCGTGTCATAGATTACTATAGTAACTTCAGCGCCGTTTACCCAAACATCTATCGGAACGTTTTCGAGCACTTCGAAACGAAGTTCGGTATAGTTTTCGTCGTATATCTGATTATCAGACTTTACCACTTCAGATTCTGCAGAAAGCACGGCGTTGCTGTATAAGGGCTGACCTTCGACCACAGTAACACTGTCGCTTGAAACATAGCCTCCGAAACGGAGCTTGTAGTAGCCGTCTTTAAATCCTGTAATATAGTCGCGCATTCCCGGTGAGGTAGGAGTGTAATCATCATAGAATGAGGAAGTAGGAGATTTTTTAAGATAAGTATAGTCACGGTTTACCTGCGCATATATAAGAGCTCCTTCACCTATTTGGCGCATTAAGCCGGTTCTTACGGTTTTGCTGTAAGATCCGGAAGAAGCTGTGAAGGTTATGGTACCGAGATCTATAATTTCTCCCGGAGCTGCGAGACTGCCGAATTTTATAGAACCTGAGTAGACTTCTTTAATAAAAGTACCGTTCTGTGTTTTAGCTCCGAGCGTAGGGCTCAGCTGTACTGAGGCTCCGCCTACCGTTGCGGTAACGGTAGAACCGGCAGGTGCAGTACAAGAGAAATAAACAGTATCACCGCCGCTTATCCAGGTTTCAGATGACGGCGACATATTTGTTATATCGTATGAAGGAAGAGTATTTTCAACTGCGGCGACTGTTGTAGAATATGTAACCGAATGGGAGACGGAATTGGCGCCTTGCTGTAAAATATAACTGTTGTCGCCCGATGCAAGATTTGTATAGAAACTGAAATAACCGCTTTTAGTTCTTGAAACGGGATCGCCGTTTAATGTTATCGGAGATGATGGATCAGATGACCCCAGCATATATTGCGACGATTGAGCCGTTTTATATCCGTTTTGCGGATAATTTATTGCTGTAAGGCGGGTTTGTGTGTCCGATTCAGTGACACTGAGAGCAGAATACATTTCCTTAAGCTTATCCTTTATCCCGCAGGTATTTGATTCGAGATAGGCATATCCGTAGAAAATACTTCCTTTATAACACATAAGATTTCTTGCAAATTCTGCCTGTATAGGAATTTCATTTTCCGGAAATTCTTCTATTTTATGCAGAGCGTGGCCTATATACAGGTCGACGCCGGTACCGTCAAGGTTTGCATTCCACCATCTGGCGATTATATCAAAAGGCGCAACTGAGGTGCTGAAAGCCCAGTAGATCTGAGGGGCAAGATAATCAACATATCCGCCTTTTACCCACGCGAGAGCATCACAGTAAAGAGAATTATAGGCTTCAAGGCCCTGAGTGTCACTGCCGGTAACCGGAGTTCCGCTGCCTTTATTAGCATATATTCCGAATGGGCTTATCCCGAAACGACAGTCGGGATTTACTGCTTTTACAGCTTCATATATGGATTTTACTGTCATATTGACATTTTCTCTCCGCCAGTCTTCAAGAGACATGTCCGATCCGTAAAGCGCGTATTCATCGGCGTCGTCAAAAATGCCTCCGGCAACGGGATAAGGATAGAAATAATCATCCATATGTATACCGTCGACATCGTAGTTTGATGCGATAAATGACGCTTCAGAACTCAGCATGCTGCGAACTTCCGGAACACCCGGATTGTAGTAATATTTGCCGTCTGTATACTTTACGCAGTATTCGGGATGCAGCCTTGCAGGATGATTTTCAGCAAGATCGGTAAGTTCTATTCCGGCGGTGTGTGTCACTCTGTAAGGGTTTATCCATGCATGAAGCTCAATTCCCGCTGCGTGAGCTTTTTCAATAATATATGCCAACGGATCAAAACCGTCGTCAGGTGCTTTTCCCTGAGTACCTGTCAGGAAAGATGACCAGGGATAAACATTGGATTTGTAAAGAGCGTCTGAAGAAGGGATGGCCTGAAAGAATATCGCATTGAGGTTTGCTTCAGAAACTGTTTTTACTATTTCATCAAGTTCATTTTTCATCTCGCTGACTGACAAGTTTTGCTTTGAAGGAAAGTTTATGTTAAAAACTGAAGCTATCCATACACCTCGCATTTCTTCATCTGCGGAAGCTGACGGAGAAAAAGCATACTCCGATTTTTCCTTGTCGATAGAATTCTCGGCTTTACCATATGTTTCATTAATTGCGAAAAATTTAAAAAATAAAAAGGTTATAAAAGCAAGAACTAAAACTGTCGCCGATGTTATTATTGCAAGCAGCGGCACTCTTTTTTTTGCTGAATGTACTTCGGGTTCTGTAACAGACAATTTTGAAGAAGAGCTGTTTTGAGAGTTTTCTATATTTATAAAGTCGTTGTTTTTATTGTTTTCAGGAATGTTTTTCAATTTAAATACCTCCGTATTTTTTTACATGCAGCGTTCTTTTTTGACTAAAAGCGTCAATTCTCTACCATATTAATAATATTATACACTATGAAAAATGCTATTTCAAGACATAAACGTCATAATAAAGAAGAAATATTTTGAAATATGGCAATTTTACACAATATTTGGCAAATAATAATCGGTAAAGATGCATATAATGCCAATTACTAAAATTTATGTTAAAAAAGTAAAAAAAATGCTTGACAAAGTAAAAGAAATGTGGTAATCTAATAAAGCCTTCCGCAAAGAGCGGAAGAGGGACCTTGAAAATTGAACAACGAAAGACGAGGAAAAAAGAACTCGTCAATTCCAAGAAGTAGAAGAAAAAACAACTACCCAAGGAAAATAAAAAAGAGCAGAGAAACAAACTAAAGAAATAAAAGGCACCGATGAGGTGCAAGAGATAATTTTTTTTAGAGAGTTTGATCCTGGCTCAGGATAAACGCTGGCGGCGTGCATAACACATTCAAGTCGAACGGGGATATCAGAGAGCTTGCTTGAAGATATTCTAGTGGCGGACGGGTGAGTAACGCGTGAGCAACCTGCCTGTCTGAGCGGGATAACACATGGAAACGTGTGCTAATACCGCATGAAGTACATCAGCAGCATTGCAGATGTATGAAAGATTTATCGCAGACAGATGGGCTCGCGTCTGATTAGCTGGTTGGAGAGGTAACGGCTCACCAAGGCGACGATCAGTAGCCGGACTGAGAGGTTGAACGGCCACATTGGAACTGAGATACGGTCCAGACTCCTACGGGAGGCAGCAGTGGGGAATATTGGGCAATGGGGGGAACCCTGACCCAGCGACGCCGCGT
>CALWJW010000142.1 GCA_944381095.1 uncultured Clostridia bacterium
GCGGAAGGCAATATGATGAGCGTGGCAGCGGGAATCGCGGCGACCGGACAGACAGTATTCGCCAGCAGTTTTGCGATGTTCGCCGCCGGAAGAGCTTTTGAACAGGTCCGTAATTCGATAGGATATCCGCACCTGAATGTCAAAATAGGAGCGACTCACGCCGGTGTGACAGTCGGAGAAGACGGGGCGACACACCAGTGTAACGAAGACCTTGCGCTGATGAGGACAATTCCCGGAATGACCGTCCTGTGTCCTGCCGACGGCGTATCGGCAAGAGCTGCCGTTGAAGCCGCCATACTTTTCAGCGGTCCCGTATATATGCGCTTCGGACGCGCGCCTATGCCGATACTCTACGATAACGATTACCGGTTTGAAATAGGAAAGGGAAAAGTTCTCAGAGACGGAAAAGACCTGACGATAGTTGCTACGGGAATTACAGTTCACATGGCTCTGGCGGCGTGCGAAAAGCTTGAAAGCGAAGGAATAAGCGCGGCAGTAATAGATATTGCAACAATAAAACCGATTGACAGAGAGCTGCTTCTCGCCTATGCGGCTAAAACCGGAAAGCTGATCACATGCGAGGAGCACAGCATAATCGGCGGTCTCGGCGGAGCGGTATGCGAAACCGTGTCCGGGGAATGCCCATGCTTTGTAAAGAGGATAGGCGTCGAGGACCGTTTCGGGGTTTCCGGAAAAGCCATGGAGGTAGCCGCGGCGTTTGGACTGTCGGCAGAAAATATCTACGAAAAGGCAAAGGAACTCACCCGTAAATAACGATTCCGGCAAAGGTGATGAAAAATGACTGATCTATCGGCACTTGAAAAACAGTTCCTGTCCGCGCATATACGTCCGGGAGGAGTATGCGTTGACTTCACAATGGGAAACGGTCACGATACCGCTTTCCTTTCAAAGGCAGTGGGAAAAGACGGAAAGGTTTACGCTTTTGACATCCAGCAAAAGGCGATCGACAGCACCCGTAAAACACTTGAACAGGAAAACTGCCCCGACAACTGCGTGCTTATACTTGACTCGCATTCTGAGGCTGCCGAGTACGTAAAAGAAAAGATCTGCGCCGGAGTTTTTAACCTCGGATATCTGCCGGGAAGCGGAAACAAAGCGCTTACCACAAAAAGGGAGACGACATTGAAAGCGGTTAAAGCGGCTGTTGCTCTTATGGACGACGACGCAGTAATACTTATCGCCGTATACCCGGGTCACGAGGAAGGAAAGCTTGAAGGCGAGATGCTCAGTGATTATCTGTCCGGGTTTGACAGAAAAAAATACTGCGTTTCAAGATTTACGATAGTGAACTCACCGACATCCCCTTACTTTTTCGCGATAGAAAGCAGATAAACAAGAGATTCCGGCGCACAGAGTTCCGTCCTGTACAGCAGCGTACAAGGAAGACGTCAGAACATCACAAAGGCGTAGTAACATAGTAAACACGAAATAATAATAAAGACCTTCTGACATCATAAAGACGTAAAACATGGTAAAACAGCACGGTTTTTATCGGATGCGTGCAAGCACCGGAACCGAAGCCCTGCCGCATATCACACGGTTGTCTGCTCAGCAAAAAACCGGAGAGCCGGCAAGATAGCAAGTACAGGTTGACTGCGCAACAAAATCCTGAGAGCCGGCAAGATAGCAAGTATAGGTTGACTGCGCAGCAAAAAGAAACAGATCAAATCAAGACCGCTCAGATAATTTCCGGCCGATTCAAGCCGATATTATATTTTTTACGGAAGGAAAATCGAATCACTGTTTCGATAACAGAAGAAACCCAAATAATTTTTTAACATAGGAGAAATATCATGGAAAAGAAACTCAGAGCCGGCGTGATCGGAGCTACCGGAATGGTGGGACAGCGTTTTCTGACGCTGCTTGAAAATCACCCGTATTTTGATGTAACCTGCATAGCGGCAAGCGCACGTTCGGCGGGAAAAACCTACGAAGAGGTAATGGCAGGCAGATGGAAGCTTACGTCTCCCATGCCGGAATACGTAAAGAAAATGGTCATCTTCGACGCGTCCGAGACCGAAAAAGTGGCGTCTCTCTGCGACTTTGTCTTCTGTGCCGTCGATATGCCCAAGGACGCCGTAAAGGAGCTTGAATACGCCTACGCCAAAGCCGAAACCCCGGTTGTTTCAAATAACTCTGCTCACCGCTTCACCCCTGACGTGCCGATGATGATCCCGGAAGTTAACCCGGAACACGCCGAAATCATAAATGACCAGAGAAAACGTCTCGGTACAAAGAGAGGATTCATAGCGGTAAAACCGAACTGCTCTATCCAGAGCTACGTACCGCTGCTGGCACCCCTGATGGACTTTGAGCCGACACAGGTGGTGGTTTCAACATATCAGGCAATATCCGGAGCCGGAAAAACCTTTGCGGAATTTCCGGAAATAATCGACAATGTTATCCCCTACATAGGCGGAGAGGAAGAAAAAAGCGAACAGGAGCCGCTTAAAGTTTTCGGACACATCGAAAACGGCGTGATAGTCAACGCAACAAGCCCGGTAATTTCCGCGCAGTGCTACCGTGTTCCGGTTTCCGACGGACACACAGCTTCGGTATTTGTAAACTTCAAAAAAGAGGTTTGCAAAGAAGAGATACTGAAAAGATGGGCAGAATACAAAGGTCAGCCGCAGATACTCGGTCTGCCCCACGCACCGAAACAGTTCATTACCTACTTTGAAGAGGATAACTATCCGCAGGCTAAGCTCCACCGCGATATTGAGGACGGAATGGGCATTACAGCCGGCCGTCTGCGCAAAGACAATCTTTTCCAGTGGAAATTCGTCGGACTTTCCCATAACACCGTGAGAGGTGCGGCTGGCGGCGCTGTGCTGACTGCCGAGCTTCTTACCCGTCTCGGATATATTACTTCCAAATAATAACGGACAGAATATCTTTTAAAACGCGTTGCATTTCGGCTTAACGGTTGTACAAAAAGCCTGCTGTCAGCGAAAACAGTGAGATTAAGCTATAAATAAGTGCAGATCTATGCGGTCATCCGGCAAAAAAACGGAACTGCCGGTTTCCCGGCAACCCGCCTTCGATATCATTTTTATTCGGTGTTTTTGCACAGAACAAAAGCCTTACCGCACCTTTACGGTGTCCGGTAAGGCTTTTGTGTTTCAGGATCATTACGCCTTAATAGGAATTTCCCGAGCGTCTGTGTATTTCCCGTAACCCGGAAAGCAGAATAACTCTGCGGATTTAACAGCTTTGCTCCCGAAGAACTCCCTGCCGAGCCAGTGTGTTTCCCGTAACCCGGGAAACGGAATAACTC
>CALWJW010000143.1 GCA_944381095.1 uncultured Clostridia bacterium
TTGCGCCAGGTCCTTCTCCGTAGGTGTATGATTTTCAAATTTTTTACACAGGGCAATTTCATCTTCAGTCGGTTTTACACTTTCTTGCGCATGAATTTCGGCTTCTTTTTTGGTTAATAAACCTATTTTAGCGTTTATATCCGAAATTTCCGTTTCAGAAGGCTGCCTGCCGTCATATTTCTTACGCAATCTGGAAAGTGTTTCCGTATCTTCATTCGACAATGCTTTTGCCGTCTGCTGTTCAAGTGTTGTTTTAACCGAAATATGATTTCTTATGGCAGAAAGCTCACCAGAAGAGGGGATGCCGCTGGGATATTTACGCTTCATTTCTTCAACGGTGCGCTCTGCCTGTTCCGCAGTAGATAATAAATTATCATACTGTTCCCAGTCTTTTAGTTCTAAAGCCGTCTTTTGGCTTGCATCAAGTTTTTGCCTCAAATTTTTAAGTTCATCTTCATAATCAGAAAGTCTTTCGTATTTTTCCAGCAAACTTGCTTTGATAGTTTCGGCATTATCGATTTTCTCTTCCAACTTAAGAATATAATTATTTTCTTTGGAAATAAGGTCGTTGCCAGATTTTGCCTTTTTATATTCTTTTGCTGCCTTATCAAGACGATCAAGCGCTTTGTCGGTATTTGTATCGTCGGTGCTTCCTTCCACAAAGTTGTTGAGCCTTGCATTTATGCTGCCTGTGGAGCCGATCTCAATTTCATGCGCATCGATAAATATCGTGCGCTCAAAGGAAGGCTTGTCGATCCCAAAAATCTTTTCGCCTATTTTATCTCCGAAATCATTGCAAAGCTCGCCGTTTTTATATACGGAAAGACTGTCTTTTGTATCGCTCTTTTCGTCAAAGTAGCGCTCTATCTTATAACGGTCTTTTCCGAAAGAAAATAACACATTGCCGCCGAACTTTCCTCCAGCAAACGGATTAAAGTGTCTGCGCATTCCGAATTCTTTATTATTCGCTCTGTTCGAGCTCATACCGTAAAACATTGCCTCCAGGAAGGATGCAAGCGTGGTCTTTCCGAATCCGTTTTCTTCACATATGGAAGTAAGGTTTTCTTCAAACCTGATCTCTTTCTTGGTTATTACTCCGAAATTTTCAATATAGCAGGAAATCAGTTTCATAATTCGATCTCCTTTCCGTCCAATGCCTTTAATCCGCAGTTTATTATCGTCATTTTTTCTTCGTTATCCAATTCCGCTTTAGCGTAAACCGTTCTTATAAATTCACCCTTGATAGAGAGGTCATTTTCATATTGCGAAATATCTATTTTTCGACTCGTCTTATCTTTAACGCTTATAAAATAACAAGAATCTGCGAGTAATTTTTCGACGTCGCCGGCAAGCCTGTCCACGTCAAAATTTATTGCCCCGGTAAGATTTATTCGATAAAGGTCGCGTTTATTGAATTGCACGTTGTTTTTTACTGTTGTATAAGCTTCATATGCGTTTTTACTGCCGGCTATATCGACGTCTGTTTCATTTATTCTGCGTTGCGCAAATGGAATAAAAGTATGAGTGTGTTTATCTTCTTCGACATTCAATAACACAAACCCGTGTTCGCCCGGTTCATCAAAGCCGCGCCCTTCTAGACAGCCACAATAAACGTATTCACCGCGCTCGTCGATTTGTGCTTGCGATGGCTTATGAATATGCCCGAGGGCAAGATAATCAATATTTTTGTTTTTCAGCTTTTTAAGGTTTATATCTCCGCCGGAAATACTATTGCTTATCTGCCCGTGCAGCATTACAATATTGTATTTATCCTTTTCGAGGACAAGCGAAGAATAATAAGATGAACTGTTTGACGGACAAATTTCCGTACCGCAGATTATCACATTGCCATACGGATAAGACGTCCACTGTTCGGAAAATAATTTCAGATTTTCAGGTAACTCTTCCGGTATGGTGTCACTTATATCATGATTACCTTTCAGATATAAAAAGTCAATATCGTGATTAGCCGTAATAACGCCATAAAAGAAATCTTTGTCCTTTTTGAATGGCCTGTCAGAGTCGAACACGTCGCCGCAGAGCATTATCACAGATACATCATTTTCTTTTGCGTATTCAACTAAACGCTTAAATGTATTTCGCAGTTCAGCTTTGCGTTCGTCTGCAATTTCCTTACTGAATCTCGAATCCATCCTTGAACCCAAGTGGATATCGGCTGTATGAATAATTTTCACTTTCACATCCTCCACATATCAAAAGGTTTTGCATGTAGTTTTAGTCATTTGTATTACCAAATACAATACCATGCTTTTCACAGAAGTCATTAAATCTGCCAAGGGATGCAAGTTGCGGCTCATATCCCTTGCTTTCCCACCGATTGACGGTAGCAAACGATACACCGATTTCTTTGGCAAGTTGCGCTTGGCTTAGGTATAGCTTCATTCGAACATACTTGACTTTATCTGCAAAAGTCATAAATCTTACCTCAATGTCGTTATATAACATATTATAGCAGATGTCAGTTAGAAAAGCAATAGCTGGTATATATTTTCGCAGATAATTTTTAATACGGGTTCACCTCTTTGGCACCGTGGCGTGTGCTTGGCATAGACAAGTGCGGCGCGCTGACGCGCGCCGCAGCCAAGCACACGCCACAGAAAAGCAAACAAAGAAATGACCGGAAAACCAAACCGAAAGCGCGGCGGCGCGGAGCCGTCCCCGCTGACCCGCTTTGGGGATCGGCTGCCGCTTTTTCCGCCGCGCATGGCTTTCTATCATTGGTTTTTTACCGTTCATTACGCCTCTTGAATTTGCCTTTTCGGTCAGGCTATGGTAGCATAGGACTTCGCGGACGTCAACGGTCGCAAAATCGTCGCTTAAAACACCCATATAAAGACTTTCAGAGTCGAGTAAGTTTGTTTCCTTGCTCGGCTCTTTTGCTGTCCTGTAATCCTTTTTACACGCCTTGTACGCAACGATTTTTCTTTTTCCCGTTGTCTTCCGCAAACTTGATTTTGAACACGCTGACACTGACCGTCCTATT
>CALWJW010000144.1 GCA_944381095.1 uncultured Clostridia bacterium
AGAAATCTCAGCTACGGAGGCTTTGTCGCATATACCACCTCTGATGTTCTGAAAGGCTCCGGAATTTCTTCGTCAGCCGCTTTTGAAGTACAGATATGTAATATTCTTAACCACTTTTACAACAACGGCGTAATTCCCGCTCCCGAGCTTGCCAAAATCTCGCAGTATGCCGAAAACGTTTTCTTCGGAAAACCGAGCGGACTAATGGATCAGACTGCTTGTGCGGTGGGAGGGTTCGTCGCAATAGATTTTGAAAACCCCGAAAAGCCGGTCATCGAAAAAGTCGATTTCAGCCTTGAAAAAGCCGGATATAAGCTCTGCATCATAAACACCGGAGGAAACCACGCTGACCTTAACGAGGACTACGCCTCAATTCCTGCGGAAATGCGCCTTGTAGCTTCCTTCTTCGGAAAAACTCACCTCAGGGGCGTGACTTACGATCAGATCATCGCAAACCTTGCCGAACTCCGCCGCGTCGCGGGAGACCGGGCAGTGATGCGCGCTATGCACTTTACGGAAGAAAATATCAGAGTAAAAAATCAGCAAAAAGCGTTGCAGCGCGGCGACATAAAAGCGTTTCTTGACGGAGTTCTCGCTTCCGGCGATTCATCCTTTAAGCAGCTGCAAAACGTCTTTACCGTAAAAAACGTAAGGGAACAGGGACTTTCTCTTGCTCTTGCGCTATGCAAACACTACCTTGACGGAAAAGGCGGTGCTTACCGTGTGCACGGCGGAGGATTTGCCGGAACGGTTCAGGCGTTTGTGCCGGCTGACATCTGCGACGGTTTCAAAAAATTCATGGACGGCTGTTTCGGTGAAAACGCCTGCGCCGTACTCAACATAAGAAGCGAAGGCGCCTGCAAGCTCTGAAAATCAGGAAAGCATTTCAGGTATACACACCTCCCTTTGAACGAAAGGAAACAACATGACCGGCACCGACTTTTTTGCTTCTCTTGCATCCGGCTCAAAGGCAAACTGCTACGTGATAAGTATTGCCGGCAGTGTGATACTGATTGACGCCGGTCTATCCTACAAAAAAACAAAGTTACGGCTCAGTAATCTCGGGATCGATCCGGAAATGATAGACGCCGTAATAATCACCCATGAACACTGTGACCACACTGCAGGTCTTTTGACTCTTGTAAAAAACATTGATGCTCCGGTTTACATGACTCAGGGGTCATATTTTGCGTTCATTCGCGGCAGAGGGTTTGAACTGCGTAACCGAATAACTCCGATTGCGGGTTACGGCGAAATGGCTATAAAAGAAAATGTAACAGCTGATTTCCGATCGGTTCCGCATGACAGCGCAGACTGTGTCGCCCTTAAATTGAGAGGTGGGAATTTCTGTCTCGGCATATGCACCGACACTGCCGTTCCTCCTCCGCCTGAATTTTTTGCAGGCTGCTCGGTTGTTGCACTCGAATCAAATTACGATGTACATATGCTGGCAGAGGGCAGTTATCCCGAAGCGTTGAAACACCGGATAAGATCGGGTTGCGGTCATATGTCAAACGAATCGGCGGCAAAATACGCCGCCGAGCTTGAAAAAAACGGTTGCCGCGGTATTGTTCTGTGTCATCTCAGTCTCGAAAACAATACTCCGGAAATTGCCTTAAAAACGGTGAAAGAGCATTGTGCGCTTGAAGTCACCTGCGCCGCCCCTGACGAAATAACATTTTGCGGAAGTATAACAAAAAGTATATCTCAAAATGCGCCGGAAAGGCTGTTAGTATGTTGAACGTCAGAATTATTACCGTCGGCGGGTTGCGTGAAAGTTATCTCAGAGAAGCCTCGGCTGAATATGAGAAACGCTGTCGCGCATATTGCAAGCTTTCGGTTACCGAACTTAAAAGCGAATCAGGGCTTGCGGGTGCGCTCGACAACAAAAGCTACAAAATCGCTCTATGCGTTGAAGGTAACGAACTTTCCTCTACCGAACTTGCGGCCCTTGTCGAAAAAGCAGCCATTCAGGGCTCCGGCAACTTGATTTTCGTTATCGGCGGTGCCGACGGACTTGCCGAAGAAAGTAAAAAAATGTGCGATTTCAGACTCTCTTTTTCAAAAATGACCTTTCCTCATCAACTTATGCGCGTTATCCTCACTGAACAGCTTTACCGTGCTCTCAATATTGCTTCCGGCGGTCATTATCATCACTGAACCTTACTTTTTTCCCGCTTACTTTTTTGAAAAAAAGTAAGCAAAAAACTTTTCTGTCGATCACGTGTAGCGTAAATTTAAATGTTCTGGGAAGAGAATGAACTATAAAATCTGATGAAACGGGTAATATTCCAACAAACCAAATGTAGAGAAGTTTTTTTGCCTACTTTTTTTTCAAAAAAAGTATGGAAAAACTTTTCCGGCGATCATGTGTAGCGTAAATTTAAATGTTCCGGGAAGAGATTGAACAATAAAATCAGATGAAGCGGTAAAGACTGCACCAAACCCAAATGTAGAGAAGTTTTCCGCTTTTTGAAAAAAGCTTGGCAAAAACTTTTCTGGCAGTCAGGTCTTGCTTAAATTTAAATGTTCTGGGAAGAGATTGAACAATAAAATCAGATGAAGCAGTAAAGACTGCACCAAACCCAAATGTAGAGAAGTTTCCCGCTTTTTGAAAAAAGCTTGGCAAAAACTTTTCTGGCGATCATGTGTAGCGTAAATTTAAATGTTCTGGGAAGAGATTGAACAATAAAATCAGATGAAGCAGTAAAGACTGCACCAAACCCAATGTAGAGAAGTTTTTTTGCCTACTTTTTTTTCAAAAAAAGTATGGAAAAACTTTTCCGGCGATCATGTGTAGCGTAAATTTAAATGTTCTGGGAAGAGATTGAACAATAAAATCAGATGAAGCAGTAAAGACTG